>CALMPQ010000058.1 GCA_937872005.1 uncultured Propioniciclava sp. | reverse complement strand
CAGATGACCGCCGGGTCGTGGATCTACATCGGCACCCAGGGCATCCTGCAGGGCACCTATGAGACGTTTGGGGCGGTCGGCCGCAAGCGCCCTTCGACAGGCTCAGGGACCGCGACGCTGGCCGGGACCATCACCCTCACCGCCGGGCTCGGCGGCATGGGTGGCGCCCAGCCCCTCGCGGTGACGATGAACGACGGGGTCGCGATCGTCGTCGAGTGCGACGCGTCGCGCATCGACCGGCGCATCGAGCACCGCTACCTCGACGTGCGCGCCGACGACCTCGACCACGCGATCGCGCTGGCCAACGAGGCGAAGGCGGCCCGGCGTCCGCTGTCGATCGGGGTGCTGGGCAACGCGGCCGAACTCGTGCCCGCGCTGCTGGAGCGGCACCGCGCCGGCGACATCACCATCGACGTGGTCACCGACCAGACCTCGGCGCACGACCCGCTGCAGTACCTGCCGGTCGGGGTGGCGTTCGAGCAGATGAAGGAGCACGCGGCCGCCGACCCGGCGGGGTTCACGGCGGCGGCGCAGGCGTCCATGGCGCGCCATGTCGAGGCGATGATCGGCTTCCAGGACGCGGGCGCGGAGGTGTTCGACTACGGCAACTCGATCCGCGACGAGGCGCGCAAGGGCGGGCTGGAGAATGCGTTCGCGTTCCCAGGGTTCGTGCCGGCCTACATCCGGCCGCTGTTCGAGGAGGGCAAGGGGCCCTTCCGCTGGGCCGCCTTGTCGGGTGACCCCGAGGACATCGCCAAGACCGACGCGGCCATCCTCGAGCTGTTCCCCGAGGACGAGCACCTGCGCCGCTGGATCACCATGGCCGGCGAGAAGGTGCACTTCCAGGGGTTGCCGGCCCGCATCTGCTGGCTGGGCTACGGCGAGCGTGCCCGGGCGGGGCTGCGCTTCAACGAGATGGTCGCCGCCGGTGAGATCGGGCCCGTCGCGATCGGGCGCGACCACCTCGACTCGGGCTCGGTCGCCTCGCCCTACCGCGAGACCGAGGCCATGGCCGACGGGTCGGACGCCGTGGCTGACTGGCCGCTGCTGAACGCCCTGCTCAACACGGCATCGGGGGCGAGTTGGGTGTCGATCCACCACGGCGGGGGCGTCGGCATCGGCCGCTCGATCCACGCGGGGCAGGTGTGCGTGGCCGACGGAACGCCGCTGGCCGCGGAGAAGATCGAGCGCGTGCTCACCAACGACCCGGGCACCGGCGTCATGCGCCACGTCGACGCGGGGTACGAGCATGCCCGTGATGTTGCCCGCGAGCGCGGTGTGCGCATCCCGATGATGGAGTCCTGATGGCCCTGCTGATCGACCGCATCGGTGAACTCGTCACCAACGACCCCACCATGGGCGAGGGCCCGCTCGGGCTGCTGCACGACGCGGCGGTCGTGGTCGTCGACGGCCGGGTCGCGTGGGTCGGCCCGCGCACGCGCGCCCAGCCCTGCGACGAGGTGTGGGACGCCGCGGGCTCGGCCGTGGTGCCCGGTTTCGTCGAGTCGCACAGCCACCTGGTGTTCGCCGGCGACCGCTCGGCTGAGTTCGCCGCGCGGATGGAGGGGCGTCCGTACTCGGCGGGTGGGATCCGCACGACGCTGGCGGCGACGCGCGCGGCCACGGAGGGTGAGCTC
Organism: uncultured Propioniciclava sp.; assembly: GCA_937872005.1. Lineage (GTDB taxonomy): Bacteria > Actinomycetota > Actinomycetes > Propionibacteriales > Propionibacteriaceae > Propioniciclava. The sequence goes on along the minus strand of CALMPQ010000058.1, from coordinate 9,376 downwards.
GAGGCGAACCTCGTGCGGCTCGCCGCGGAGTACCGGCGCCAGGGCACGACGACGCTGGAGGTGAAGTCGGGCTACGGACAGACGCTGCGCGACGAGGAGCGGTCGGTGCGGCTGGCGGCGGGGCACACGGATGAGGTGACGCTGCTGCCCGCCCACGTCGTGCCGCCCGAGTTCGAGGGACGCGCCGATGACTACGTGCGGCTGGTGGTCGACGAGATGATCCCCGCCGGGGCGCCGCACGCGCGCTGGATCGACGTGTTCTGCGAGCGCGGTGCCTTCGACGTCGAGCAGTCGCGCGCCGTGCTGGAGGCAGGCCGGGCCGCAGGGTTGGGCGTCCGGGTGCATGCCAACCAGCTGACGCAGGGTGGGGGCGTCCGGTTGGGGGTGGAGCTCGGCGCGGCCGCGGTCGACCACTGCGTGCACCTGTCGGACGCCGACGTGGAGGCCCTGGCGGGGTCGGACACCGTGGCCACATTGCTGCCGGGGGCCGACTTCTCGACGCGCGGCCCGTGGCCGGAGGCGCGCCGGTTGCTCGACGCGGGCGTGACCGTCGCGCTGGGCGCCGACTGCAATCCCGGGACGTCGTTCACGACCTCGCTGCCGTTCGTGATCGCGCTGGCCGTGCGCGAGCTGCGGATGTCGCCGGCCGAGGCGCTGTGGGCGGCGACGGCGGGTGGGGCGTTGGCGCTGCGGCGGTCGGACGTGGGGGCGCTGACGGTCGGGTCGCGCGCCGACCTGGCCGTGCTGGACGCCCCCTCGTACGTGCACCTGGCCTACCGGCCCGGGGTGCCGCTGGTGCGGGACGTCTTCGAGGAGGGTGTCCGTGGCTGATCGGGGATTCTTGCCGTGGAGCGGGCGCGACGACGGGCCGGGGCCCGAGCACGCGCGGTGGCACTCGCTGGTGCGGGGGTGGACGCCGGGGGACCCGATGACATCGGGGGCCGTCGTGGTGGTGGGCTTCGCCTCCGACGAGGGGGTGCGCCGCAACGGCGGGCGGGTCGGGGCGGTGGAGGGCCCGGCCGCGTTGCGGGGGGCACTGGCGTCGCTGAGTGATCCGGGGGTGCCGGTGTTCGACGCCGGCGACGTGGTCGTCGACGACGGCAACCTCGAGGGCGGTCAGGCCCGGTTGGGGCGTTTGGTTTCTGGGGTGCTGGACGCGGGTGGGCTCCCTGTCGTGCTCGGCGGCGGCCACGCGGTGGCGTACGGGTCCTACCGGGGCTGGGCTCGGCGGGCGGGCTGGGGCGTGCTGAACGTCGATGCCCACTTCGACCTGCGGGTCGCCGACCGCGCGACCTCCGGGACGCCCTTCGCCCAGATGGCCGCCGCTGAGGCCGCCGCTGGGCGGCGCTTCGAGTACTCGGTCGCCGGCATCTCGCGGGCCAACAACGCCCGCGTGCTGTTCGAGACCGCTGAGCGGCTGGGGGTTTCGGTCCTCCTCGACGAGGACTGCTCGCCCGATCGGGCCGGGGCGTTCGCGACCGAGGCCGCGGCGTCCGTGGAGAAACTGCACCTCAGCATCGACCTCGACGCGCTGCCCGCCGCGGTGGCGCCCGGGGTGAGCGCGCCGGCCGGGTTCGGCATCGCGCTGGACGCCGTGCAGACCATCGTGCGCGCGGTGGTTGCGTCGGGGAAGCTCGGGCTGCTGGAGATCGCTGAGCTCAACCCCCGCTTCGACGTGGACGGGCGAACGGCGCGCACGGCGGCGCGGCTGGTCGACTTCGCGGTGCGGTCAGCGGCGTGACAGGTGGATGCCCGCCAGCATGCACCGCACCGACCCGCCGGCGAGCTCGATGGTCGGGATGTCGATGGGAACGATGGGCGCCGATGCCTCGATACGCTCCCGCTGCTCGGGGGTGTAGGACGCCGCCGCGCGCGCCGAGCACGCGTAGAAGCGACCTGAGGAGCCGGTCAGCTCCATGCCGTTGCCGGCGAACTCGGTGACCTGCCGCCAAGAGATCTCGATGACGTCGCGTCCGGAGTCGCGCAGCCGGGTGAGGATCTCGTCGCGACGGTCGGCGTCCGTCATCACCTCGGTGCACAGCAGGGCGAACTCGGTGCCAATGCTCATGATCACGTTGGTGTGGTAGATCGCGTTGCCGTCGGGATCCCGGTTGGCGAACACCATGGGCTCGTACCCGAAATGGGTGCAGAAGCGCTCCAGGATGATGGGGTCCGCCCGGTTCGACGCGCCGACGTAGGCCACGCGTTCGTGGTGGTCGAGGATCATGGCGCCGGTGCCCTCGAGGAACAGCGCGTCCTGCTCGAGCCCGGAGTAGTCGATGACCTCCTGCACGCGGTATTCGCGCTTGAGCATCTCGATGACGTCGACGCGCCGCTCGCCGCGTCGGCTGGGGGCCGCCATCGGGTACATCGCGATGCGGCCGCCGCGGTGGGTCGAGAACCAGTTGTTGGGGAACACCGAGTCGGGCGTGTCCCGGGTCAGGTCGTCGAAGACGTGCACGCGGACGCCGTGGGCCATCAGCGTGCGGGCCACGGCGTCCACCTCGCGCAGGGCGCGCGCCTCGAACGCCTCGGCGTTGATCTCGGGGCGCGGCAGCTGGAACGCGTTGTCCGCCGCCGTCTCGGGGTTCGGTGTGAAGTGGTGGGGGCGGACCATCACGACCGCCGCCGGGGCTTGGATGTCGTTGCGCACGCCCGGAGCATAGGCCGGCGCTGGGTAGGGTGGCGACGAAACCCCGACGACCCCGCGGAGGCCCATGCAGACGATCCTCGACTGGCTCGGTGCGACGGCTGACGCGGTGATCTGGATGGTGGTGCTGGGGGTGGCGACGGCCATGGTTGCCGGCACAGCGCGCCGCGTGCTCGGCGTGCGGGTGGGCTGGCCGCGGACGATCGTGGTGTGCGTCGTCGCGATCATCACGCTGGTCAGCGTCAGCAGCAACGTGCTCGTCGACCCCGCCAACCCCACCCACGAGATCGCCCCGGCGCTGTGGGTCTACCTCGGCGTCGCCACCTTGTGGACCTTCGCGATCGCGGCCGCCGTGCTCGTCGTGCTCGAGATCATGGTGCCGACCGGCTCGCTGCCGACGGTGCGCTCGCTGGTGTTCGGGTGGGGACGCCGCTGGCGCCGGGGCCGCCGCTACGCCGAGGTCATGGGCATCGCGGCCCGGCACGGGCTGGGTGCGCAGCTGCGGGGCGTCCGGACGCCGGACCCCGACTCCTCGCGCACCGCGGTCTCGCTGCGGCGGGCGTTGCAGGAGGCGGGGGTCACGTTCACCAAGCTGGGCCAGATGCTGTCGACGCGGGCTGACCTGCTGCCTGCGGCTTATGTGGTCGAGCTGACCCGGCTGACGAACCGGGCCGAGCCGGAGCCGTGGTCTGCTGTGCGGGCGGTCTTGGAGGGGGAGCTGGGGCGTCCGGTCGGGGAGGTGTTCGCGGAGTTCGACGAGGTGCCGTTGGCTTCGGCGTCGGTGGCGCAGGTGCATGTGGCGCGGCTGCGCGATGGGCGCGAGGTCGTGGTGAAGGTGCAGCGTCCGGGGGCGGTGGCATCGGTGGAGCGGGACGTCGAGATCCTGCTGCGGCTCGCCCACGGGCTCGAGGCGCGGGCGCCGTGGGCGCGCGCGATCGGGTTGTTGGGGCTGGCGCGGGGCTTTGCCGACTCGCTGGCCGAAGAGCTCGACTACCGGGTCGAGGTCGCCAACATGGCGGCGGTGCGTTCGTCGTTGGCGGGGCACGGGGTGCGGGTGCCTTGGGTGGCGGAGGAGTTGTGCTCGGAACGCGTGATCGTGATGGAGCGGTTCGACGGGGTGCCGGTGGCGCAGGCGTCCTCGGTGATCGCGGGGCTGGGGGAGGACGGGCGGGCGGCCGCGGCGTCCGTGTTGTTGCGGTCGGTGCTGGCGCAGATCGTGGGGGAGGGCGTGTTCCACGCCGACCTGCACGCGGGGAATGTGGTGATCTGGCCTTCTGGTGAGGTGGGGCTGTTGGACTTCGGGTCGGTCGGTCGGCTGGACGCCGTGTCGCGGCGCACGCTGGGCATGTTGTTGTGGGCGATCGATGCTGATGACCCGGTGACGGCGACCGACGCCCTGTTGGAGCTGCTGGACCGGCCCGAGTCCTTGGACGAGCGGGCGCTGCAGCGGGCGGTCGGGGGTTTGATGACGCGGTTCCGGAGCGGACTGGGCCCGGGTGGGTCGATGAAGGTGTTCTCGTCGCTGTTCGAGGTCGTGATCGAGCACGGCTTCACGGTGCCGCCGGCGATCGCGGCGGCGTTGCGGTCGCTGGGGGCACTCGAGGGGACGCTGTTGGCGATCGACCCGCGCTTGGACTTGGTGGGGGAGGCCCGCTCGGTGGGGCGTGCCGTGGTCGGCGAGGTGACGCCGGAACGGATCAAGGACGAGGCCTCGCGCCGCTTGCTGCACGCGCTGCCGTTGCTGGAGAACCTGCCTCGGCGGCTGAACAAGATCACCGCCGACCTGGAGGCCGGGCGGCTCGGAGTGAACGTGCGGGTGCTGGCCGACGAGGGTGACCGGGCGTTCGTGTTCGGACTGGTGCAGCAGCTGGTGGTCGCGGTGCTGTCGGGTTCTGCGGTGCTGGGCGGCATCCTGCTGGCGACGTCGGGTGGGGTCGAGGTGCTGCCGGGGGTGACGGCCAACGCCCTGCTCGGGGGCTTGTTGTCGTTCGCCGGTTTCGTCCTGGCGTTGCGCGCGGTCGCCCAGGTGTTTGGTCGGGCGTCCGGTTAGGCCCTTTGCGCCGAGGGCTTGTGTCGATTCCGCCGAGGGCTTGTGTGCCTCAATCCGCTGAGGGACGGGTTTCCCAGGTGAAGTCGTAGACAGGATGTCCGAGCCACGCGGCGAGGGCGATGACGCCGTCCGCTGCGAAGCGTCCGTGTTCGCGGAGCCGCCGGATGGTGCTGGACGCGACCCCGGTCTCGTCCGCCAGCTCGGCCCAGGTCGGCCAAACTCCGTGTGCGCGTGGTCGAGCGCTGCGTGGAGGGCGGGTGGGTCCAGTCGGCGAACGGGCGGTCGTGGCATGCGCCCATTGCGCCCTCACAGCTGGCGCAACCCAAGCCCTCGGCGGAATCGACCCAAGCCCTCGGCGGAATCGGCACAAGCCCTCGGCGGAATCGGCACAAGCTCTCGGCGGTCAGTCGTGATGGAGGGCGTCCACCACGACCAGGCGGGACGCCGACCTGGCCGGGGCGACCGAGGCCAGCACCCCGAAGACGAGGCCCACGACGATCGTCACCACGATGCCCTCGAACGGGAACGACCACGGCATCACCCAACCCACCGCGCCCATCGCGACCACCAGCGCGTAGCCCAGCCACAGCCCGGCGACCACGCCGAACGCGATGCCGATCAGGGTCAGCAGCAGCGACTCGGCGAGCACCATGCGCTTCACCTGGCGCTGGGTCGCCCCGACGGCGCGCAACATGCCGATCTCCCGGGTGCGCGCCAGCACCGAGATCGCCAGGGTGTTCATCAGCGCCAGCAGCGACGGCAGCGCCAGCGCCGCGATCAGCGCGTAGAAGATCACCATCGTGCTGTCGAACGTCTTCTGCTGCTCGGCCCGCCACGCGACCGTCGAGTGCAGCGAGAACGCCGGGTAGTCGTCGACCACCTTGGTCAGCGCCTTCTCGACCACCGTGGGGTCGGACGCCGGCGTCCGGTTCACCAGGAACAGCAGGTCGTTCGTCGACTGGAAGTCCCTCGCCAAGAGCTCCTGCGAGATGTAGATCGTCGACAGCTTGGCGTTGAGGTAGTCGTTCCCGATGCCGGCGACGAAGTAGGTGCGGCGTCCGGTCGGGGTGGCCAGTTCGACCGACTGCCCCTCGACCAAGCCGGCCTGCGAGGCGAAGATGCCGTTGGCGATCAGCCAGCGCCCCGAGGCCAGTTGCCCGAAGGCGGCGTTCGACGAGGTGCCGTTCCACTCCAGCGAGGCGACCTGGGGGTAGACGACCGGGTCGATGCCGATCGCCTGCACGTCGGCGCCGTTGAGCTTGCCGTTCGCGACACGCAACGAGGCCACGGACGCCACGCCCGCGGTCGAGCGCAACTCACCACCCAACCGTGGCCCCGCCCCGACATTGCCCTGTTGCAGCACGATCGAACCGGGCATCACCACGTAGTCAGACCCCATCGAGCGGTCGATGTACCCCATAAACCCCGCGAAGATCGACGCCACGACACTCAGCATCGCCACGATCGAGGCCAAGCCCAGCATCACTGCCGTGACGGTCGTCGCCGAGCGTCCCGGGTTGCGCTGCAGGTTCGACCGCGCGATCGCTCCCTCACGGGCGAACAGCAGTTCGACCACCGACCCGAACACTCGGGCGAGCGGGTTGACCACCACCGGCGCGACCAGCGCCACCGCCACCAGGAACACCACCGCGCCCGCCCCCACCCACGCCGGCACCCGCGTCGCCAGCAGGAACAGCGATCCGATCCCCAGGGCAACCCCGATCCACGCCCGCCGCCCCGCCTCCACGGCATGCACCTCCGCCACCGGCGGGCGCATCGCCTCGAGCGGCGTGATCCGGGACGCCGTGCGCGCCGGCAGCAATGCCGCCAGCACGGTCACCCCCAGCCCCAGGCCAACAGCCATGACCCAAGTGCCGGGCGCCCACGACGCCCCACCGATCTGCAGGTGCAGCATCGACGCCACCATCGGGCGCATCAGCGCGAACACGCCGTTCGCCATCGCCCAGCCCAGCACCAGCCCGAGCGCAGTCCCCAACACCCCCTGCAGGACCGACTCGGCCAGGAACATCCGCGTGATGACGCGCCGGGAGGCACCGACAGCCCGCAGCATCCCGATGTCGCGGCGCCGCTCGGCGATCACCGTCCGGAACGAGTTCGCGATGATGAAACCCGCCGTGGCCAGCGCGAACACCCCGAACAGCGTGAAGGCGAACTCGCTCACCTTGATGCTGGCGAGCAGCGACGCGTTGCTCGACAGCCCGCCCACCGAGTAGCGGTCGCCCAGCGCGCGCCGCACGGTGTCCTCGACGGCGGCGCGGTCGGCGTCCGGCGTCAGGGACGCCTCGACCACCGTCAGCCGGTCACCCAGCCCGAACATCTGCTGGGCCGTCGCGAGCGGCACGTAGACCTGTTCCTGCCCGGGCACGGACGCCGTGGCCAGCAGCCCGACCACGGTCAGCTTGGTCGTCCCCGAGGAACTCGGCAGGGCCAGGGTGTCGCCCAACCGCAGCTCGAGGCGTCCGGCGAGGTCGGAGGCCAGGAGGGCCACAGCGCCGTCGCCCTGCTCGAGCACCCGGCCCGCGGCCAACGGGAAGTCGCGCACCTTCGCCGCCGTGGCGGGCTCGATGCCGACCACGTTGAGCATCGACGGCGCGTCGGTCGGCAGGCTGTGGGACGCCAGGGGCGTCGGCTGCTGCACCTCACCGGACGCCGCGGCGACCCCGGGCGTCCGGGCGACGGTGTCGAGCACGTCGCGCGGGATCGGCTGGTGGAAGGCGCTGCTCACGGTGAGGTCGATGCGCCCCGCAGCCGACATCATCGACCGCGTGAAGGCGTCGACGAGCGTGGGCGTGATGCCGTTGAGGCCGAAGACGAGCATGACGCCGAGCGCCACCGCCAGCGTGGTGAGCGCCGAGCGCAGCCCGCGCCCGCGCAGGTAGCGCCAGGCCAGTTGGGTCGAGGGGGTGCGCATGGCGATCAGAGCATCCCGGCGCGGTCCATGGCGTCGCGCGCGGCGTCGGGGCGTCCGTCGAGGGGGAGGTCGTCGATGATCGCGCCGTCGCGCATGAGCACCAACCGGTGTGCGAACGAGGCGATGCGTGGGTCGTGGGTGACCATGAGCACCGATCGCCCCCAGTCGTGGGCGACCTGGGCGAGCAGCCCGGCGATCTCGGTCGCCGAGGCGGAGTCGAGGTTGCCGGTCGGCTCGTCGGCCAGCACGAGCGCGGGGTCGGTCGAGAGCGCGCGGGCGATCGCGACGCGCTGCTGCTGCCCGCCCGACAGCTGGTCGGGACGGTTGCGCAGCCGCTCACCCAACCCGACCCGGCGCAACCACTCCTCGGCCCGGCGGCCCGCATCGGACGCCCCATCCAGCGTCAGCGGCAGGGCCGCGTTCTCGGTGGCGTCGAGCACCGGGATGAGGTTGAAGAACTGGAACACGAACCCCAGCCGCCGCCGGCGCAGCGTCGTGAGCTGCTCGTCGGGCAGCGTCGCGATGTCGGTGCCGTCGATGAGCACCGACCCCGAGGTGGGGGTGTCGAGCCCGCCGACAAGGTTGAGCAGCGTCGACTTGCCGCAGCCCGACGGTCCCATGACGGCCACGAACTCACCCGGCTTCACCTGCAGGGAGACGCCGTCGAGCGCGCGCACGACGTTCGGCTCGACCCCGTAGGTGCGCACGAGGTCGCGGGTCTCGACGATGGCCTCAGTTGGCATCGGCCGGGCCGCCTTCCTTGAGGGCGGTCAGGTTGGTCGTCGCGATGACGTCGCCCGCCGCCAACCCACTCGTGACCTGGGTGAGCGTGTCGGTCGACGGGCCCACCTCGACGGGCACCTTGTGGGCGGTGCCGTTCTCCAGACGCCACACAGACCGGGACGACCCGTCGGTCACCACAGCCTGCACCGGCACCACGAGCGCGTCGGCGATCGAATCGGTGGCGATGTCGGCGTCCCCGGTCATGCCCGTCAGCAGACGGACGCCCGGGGCGTCCAGCTTGAGGGTGGTGGTGAAGGCGACGCCGCCGGTCGAGGTGGCCATCGCGGCGGGCCGGATCGCCTCGACGGTGCCGGTGAAGGGGCGTCCGGCGAAGGCGTCGAGCGTGACGGTCGCGGCCTGCCCGACCTGGACGCCGGCAATGTCGGCCTCATCCACGGCCGCCTCGAAGCGCAGCGCGTCGGGGGAGACGATGGTGAAGAGCGTCATGCCCGCGCTCACCGACGCCCCGGACGCCGTGGTGAACAACGCGGGCAGTCCCGGCGCCAGTGACAACGAGGCGAGCTGGACGGTGCCCGCCACGGGGGCGCGCAGCTCGGCCTGGTCGCGGTGGCTCTTGGCGATGTCGACCGCCAACTGGGCCGCGTGGGTGGCGGCGTCCCGGGCACGGTTGAGCCGGTCGGATCCGGTGGGCATGGCGCGGGCGGCGGCGTACTGCGCGTCAGCCTGGGCGACGGCTTGGTCGAGGGGTTGGGCGTCCATGCTGGCGAGGACCTCGCCCGCCGCGACCTCTTGGCCGTCGGTGACGGCCACCTGCTGGAGCACGCCTGAGGTGGGGGCCGTGACCGTCGCGGCCGTCGAGGCGGCCATCGTGCCCTGCGCCGTCACGACGACGTCGAGGGTCTGGGTGGTGGCCGTTGCCGTGGCGACCTTGGGGCGCGCGGCTTGGGTGGAGAACCACCAGCCGCCGACGAGCGCGGCGAGGGCCGCGACGATGATGACG
>CALMPQ010000057.1 GCA_937872005.1 uncultured Propioniciclava sp. | reverse complement strand
CCCGCATTGGTGACCATGTGGGCCTCGTCGATGATGTAGATCTTGTAGCGGCTGTGCACCGGGGCGAAGAACGCCCGCTCGCGCAGGTCGCGCGCCTCGTCGACACCGCCGTGGGACGCCGCGTCGATCTCGATCACGTCGATGCTGCCGCCCCCGCCGCGGGCGAGGTCGCGGCAGCTCTGGCACTGCCCGCAGGGCGTGGGCGTGGGGCCCTGCTCACAGTTGAGGCAGCGGGCCAGGATGCGGGCGCTGGTCGTCTTGCCACAACCGCGCGGGCCGCTGAACAGGTAGGCGTGGTTGACCCGATTGTTGGTCAGGGCGCGTTGCAGGGGCACCGTCACGTGCTCCTGGCCGATCACCTGGTCGAACGTGTCGGGGCGGTAGCGGCGGTAGAGGGCCAGCGGGGCGTCCGGGCGCGAGGGCGGCGTGGGGGCCGGAGCCGCGGGCGGCGGGGCGAGCTCGGCCGCCTCGGACTCGGGCTCCGCTTCCTCCTCCTCGGGGTCGATCGGGATCTCGTCCATCTCGTCGAGCTCGATGTCCATGTCGGGGTCGTCGACCGGCGTGGGCTCGGTGGGCAGGATCAACTCGTCGGGCTCCGTGCCGAACAGGTCGGGCCCGTCCTGGTCGTAGGCGGCGTACTCCTCCTCGACGGCGTCATCGTCGTCGAACAGCCCGCCCATCATGTCCTGCGTCACGTCACGAACCCTACTGGGTCACCCCGACACTTCGCGGGGGACGTGAAGGGGCCCCCGCGCACCTGACAGAGCTCACTGACCCTTGCTGCCTTCCGGCCCTGGGGGAGTTGGGCGAGGTACCACCGCGCGGGGACCCGACGTCCATCATAACCGATCCCGGACGCCCCGGGCCCGGCCCTGCCTCAGCGCAGGTCGGCCCCGAGGCGTCCGTACCGTTGGAGGAGGGCGCCCATGCCGTAGCGGTAGGCCTCGTAGGTCTCCCGGTCGGCCAGGCTGACCGCGACGTGGTCCTCGACCGGGTCGCCGCGCAACAGGTCGTAGCCCTCCTGCAGCGTGTCGACCACGCCGAGCGCCTGGGCGCCGAGGATCGCTGCGCCCAGGCCCGACCCCTCGGCCGACCCGGTCACGATCAACGGACGGTTGAGCACCCCGGCGACGACGTCGCGCCACAGCGGTGACCGGAACACCCCACCGGTGGCGCGGACCTCCTCCACGCGGGCGATCATGCGCAGCCGGCGCAGGATCGTCCAGAGCTGGAAGGCCACGCCCTCGACCCCGGCGCGCAGGAAGTGGTCGGGCGTGTGCGGACGACGCACGTGCAGGAACGCCCCTCGGATCTCGGAATCCCAGAGCGAGGCCCGCTCGGAGACCAGGTACGGGACCATGACGAGCCCCTCCGACCCGGCCGGGATCGCCTCGGCGCGGCGACACGCCTCGGCGTCATCGGCGCCCTCGGGCGCGAAGGTCTCGGTGAGCCAGCGCTGCACCATGCCGCCGTTGCTGACGGCTCCCCCGGCCACCCACACGTCACGGGTCAGGGCGTAACAGAACAGCCCCGACACGACCGCGGGGGCGCGCATCACCATGCGCAGAGCCCCCGAGGTGCCGATCGAGAGGCCGGCGATGCCGGGGTGCATGGCCCCCGTGCCGAGGTTGCCGAGCGGGCCGTCGCCCGCCCCCACCACGACCGGGAGGCCGGCGGGGAGACCGACCGCGGCGGCGGCGTCCGGGGAGAGGGGCAGGGTGTCGGTGGTGTCGTGCAGGTCGGGCAACTGCTCGGGCCGGACGCCCGCGACGTCGATGGCCTCGGGGTTCCAGTCGCGGGTCTCCATGTCGAGCATGCCCGAGCCGGACGCCGTGGACAGCTCGGTGGCCACCCGGCCCGTCAGCACGACGAGGATCCAGTCCTTCAGACCGATCCAGTGCCGCGTGGAGCGGAGGAACTCGGGGTACTTCTCGGCGAACCACACCAGTTTGACCAGCGGGGACATCGGGTGGGTGGGCGTCCCGGACGTGAAGTGGAGGCGCGGACCAGTCGCGTGGTGGTTGAGGGTCTCCGCCTGCGCGGACGCCCGCGAGTCGGCCCAGGTGATCAGCTCCGTGACGGGTCGCAGGTCGGCCCCCAGGCCCAGGAGCCCATGCATCGCGGTGCTGATGGAGATGCCCATCACGCGGGCGGCGTCCACCTGCTCGACGGCCTCGCGCATCGCGCCGAGGACGCCCTCGGCGATGGCGTCGGGCTCCTGCACGTGCCAGCCCGGCTGGGGCCCGAGCAGCGGGTATTCGCGGGACGTGGTGATGCGGATCGTGCCATCCAGGGAGAACAGGGACGCCTTGGCTGCGGTCGTGCCGACGTCGAGCCCGAGGATCACGTCAGGGGTCATGCTTCAGGGTAACGAGATACCGAACCGGGCGTTGACGAGAACGGGAAGCTTGCGCCGCGCCTCCGCAACGTCGGCGGGGTCGATGTCGACGACGACCAGTTCCGGGGCCCCACCCGCCTCGGCGAGGACCTCCCCCAAGGGGCTGACCACGACGCTGTGGCCAACCCCCGTCGGGGAGCCCGTCCTGACCTGTTCACCGACGCTGGTGGGGTCGGCCTGGCCGGGCGCGAGGATGAAGCAGGTGGAGTCCATGGCGCGGGCGATGCAGAGCGCACGGAACTGTTCGGCCTTGCCGGGGCCGTTCGCCCACGACGTCGGCACGAGGACCACCTCGGCTCCCTCGTGGGCGAGGTGCTTGAAAAGTTCGGGGAAGCGGATGTCGTAACAGGTCGCCAGCCCGAACGTGATGCCGCCCAGGGAGATGAGGGAGGGGGCGTCGCCGGCCTCGACGTGGCGTGACTCCTCGAACCCCCATGCGTCGAACAGGTGGATCTTGTCGTAGGTGGCCAGGTCGGAGCCCGCGGCGTCCACGACCAAGAGGGTGTTGCGCGCCTTGCCCTCGGCGCCGGGGGTGAACATGCCGGCGACGATGGCGATCCCGAGTTCGCGGGCGATGGTCCGGAGGCCGCGTGCCCACGGCCCATCCAGTGGCTGGGCGACGTCGGCGGACCGCGTCGCGAAGCTGGCCATGGTGGCCTCGGGGAAGACGGCGAGTTCGGCACCGGCCTCCCGGGCGCGCGCGGCCCGGTCGCGGACGAGGTCGAGGTTGGCGTCCGGCTCGGTGCCGGAGACAACCTGGGCCAGGGCGATGCGCATGCCTCCATTCGACGTGGTCGTGGGGCGTGAGGTCAATGCACCGGACGCGATTGGGACGGACCGTGACGCATCAGTTACCATGTCCGACGGAGGATTCGCCTAGAGGCCTATGGCGCTCGCTTGGAAAGCGGGTTGGG
>CALMPQ010000056.1 GCA_937872005.1 uncultured Propioniciclava sp. | reverse complement strand
CTCAAGCGGGCGGTGCAGGCCGACCCGGGCAACTGGCTGGCGCGGGCCGACCTGCAGCACCAGCTCCACCGGAAGTCCAGCGACGCCGGTGAGCTCGCCCAGTACGCCGCCTGGCTCGACGGCGCCATCGAGCGGGTGACGCGGACGAGCCCGGACGAGGACGCCCGACTGGGCCGGGTCCCCCTCGTCCTGCGCCTGCACCTGTTCCGCGCCCTGGTCGGAGTGAACCGTGTGTTCGCGCTGCAGGAGGGCGCCGACGACGGCAACGTGGATGCTGCGATCGCCGACGCCAAGGCCGCCATCATCGCCCTGTGTGGCGCGGCCCACGCGGCGGGCCGGACCCTCTCGCCGCGCAGCGTCCTGTGGCTGCAGGCGGTCCGGTCCCGCGCTGCGGCCATGGCAGTACACGTGTCGGACGACCGCCTCACCGAGGACTTGGGGGCCGACGTTGCCGCGGACGTCCGCTCGTGGGCCGAGTTGGACCGGTCACCCTCGGCGCACTACTCCTGGGCGTGCTCCCGTGCCACCCCCGGGCTGCGGGTGCCGGTCGAGGCGCAGCAGCAGACCGTCGCCGAAGCCCTGCTTCCCGAACTCCGGGCAGCGTGGGTGTCCGACAAGGTCGTCGCCTGGCTGCCCAAGGACCCCCAGATGGCGTGGTTTCTCAAGATGCCTCAGTACAACGGGTTCCGTCCGGGGCTGCGCACCGGGCTGTTGGACCTCGCGCCGCTCAGCACGCACCGGAAGGGGCTGGAGAAGTGCGGTCTGGACTCCCCCGGACTCCTGGCGTCCATGGAGCCGACCGAGCTGGCGCTCCGCCTGAGCCTGGCCCGACCGGCGGCGGCCCGCCTGGTCGAGATCGCCCGGGTCCACCGCTCCCTGCAGGGGCAGGACGCCCTCACGACGGTCGCCGTCGAGGCTGTGGCGCACCTGCTGGAGGCGGGCCTGGCCAGCCGCTCCGCCCTCGCCGCCCTCGACCCGGATGGGCGAAGAGCGCGGGCGGCCACGCTGGCAGAGGACACTCTGCGCTTCACGAAGAAGACGACGCAGGTGGAGCTCGCTGCGGCCTACGCAGAGTGGCTGGAGGCGCTCACCTCATGAGCTCGGCCCGCGTGCCCGCTCAGCGTCAGTCGGCGACCTTCGCAGGAATGGTCTTGGCCTTCCACGACGGACGCCTGGCCTCGTAGGCGGCGATGTCGGCGTCCTTCTGCAGCGTGATGCCGATGTCGTCCAGCCCATTCAGCAGGCGGTGGCGGGTGTAGTCGTCGATCTCGAACGGGAACGTCGCCTCACCGGCGGTGATCGTGCGCGCCACGAGGTCGACGGTGAGCTCGGCGCCGGGGGTCCCATCGAGGAACGCCCACAGCTCCTCGACGACCTCGGGCGACACCAGCGCGACCAACAGCCCGGACTTGCCCGAGTTGCCCCGGAAGATGTCACCGAAGCGCGAGCCGATGACCACCTTGAAGCCGTAGTTCTGCAGCGCCCACACCGCGTGCTCGCGCGAGGAGCCCGTCCCGAAGTCGGGCCCGACCACGAGCACGGAGCCGGCCTTGTAGGCGTCCTGGTTGAGCACGAACGCGGGGTCGTTGCGCCACGCGGCGAAGAGGCCGTCCTCGAAGCCCGACCGGGTCACGCGCTTGAGGTAGACGGCCGGGATGATCTGGTCGGTGTCGACGTTCGAGCGACGCAGCGGCACGCCGACGCCGGTGTGCGATTCAAACTTCTCCATGGTCAGTTCCCCTCAACTAGGTCGGCGGGCGAGGACAGGGTGCCGCGCACGGCGGTGGCGGCGGCGACCGACGGCGAGACGAGGTGGGTGCGGCCACCCTTGCCCTGGCGTCCCTCGAAGTTGCGGTTCGAGGTGGACGCCGAGCGCTCCCCCGGCTTGAGCTGGTCCGGGTTCATGCCCAGGCACATCGAGCAGCCGGCCTCGCGCCACTCCGCGCCGGCGGCCTTGAAGACCTGGTCGAGGCCCTCCTCCATCGCCTGCAGGCGGACGCGGGCCGAGCCGGGCACCACCATCATGCGGACGCCGTCGGCGACCTTACGGCCCTCGAGCACGGACGCCGCGAGGCGCAGGTCCTCGATGCGGCCGTTGGTGCAGGACCCGAGGAACACGGTGTCCACCCTGATGTCCTTCATCTTGGTGCCGGCCTGCAGGTCCATGTACTCCAGCGCGCGCTCGGCGGCGGAGCGGTCGACCGGGTCGGAGAAGTCCTCCGGCGACGGGACGGACTCCCCGAGGCCGACGCCCTGGCCGGGGTTCGTGCCCCACGTCACGAACGGCGTGAGGCTGGCGGCGTCGATGTCGACCTCGGCGTCGAACACGGCGTCCTCATCGGTGCGCAGCGTGCGCCAGTACTCGACCGCCGCGTCCCAGGCCTCGCCCTCGGGGGCGTGCGGGCGTCCCTTGAGGTAGGCGAACGTGGTCTCGTCGGGCGCGACCATGCCGGCCTTCGCACCCCACTCGATGGACATGTTGCAGATCGTCATCCGGCCCTCCATCGACATGTTCTCGATGGTGGTGCCGCGGTACTCGACGATGTAGCCCTGTCCGCCGCCCGTGCCGACCTTCGCGATGAGGGCGAGCACGACGTCCTTGGGAGTGACGCCGGCGGGCAGGTCGCCGTTGATGTTGACGGCCATCCGCTTGGCGGGCGCCTGGTTGAGGGTCTGGGTAGCGAGCACGTGCTCGACCTCGGAGGTGCCGATGCCGAACGCGAGCGCGCCGAACGCGC
>CALMPQ010000055.1 GCA_937872005.1 uncultured Propioniciclava sp. | reverse complement strand
TGGAGCCCGGGGCTACCGCAGCCCGACGCGGTGTCGAGGATAGGTGATCCATCGGCGCCCATCAAGGCGCGTGGCCAACCTCGACCACCCGACTTCCTGCACGTGCAGGAGGATGGGTGGTCGAAATTGGCCGCAGCGTGAATCGATACGGGAGTTATCCCCAGATTGGCCGCCCCGGGGGTTCTGTCGGGGTGAAGTCCAGCAGGATCGAACGCATGGACCACCCCCGACAACTCCTGGGCGCCGCCACGCGTCGTGGACGCACGCGCCAGGAGATCGCCCGCGCGGCCCAGGCCGAACACGCCCGACGCCACCAACTCGCCGGACGGATCGCCCAGGACCACGGCGGTGTCGTGACCCTGCAGATGCTGCTGGCGGAGGGGCTGACGCGCGGCCAGATCGCCACCGAGATCGAGCGGGGCGCGTGGCACCGTGCGGGCTACCGCACCCTGAGCATCACCAGTCGCGAACCCGTGGGAGAGGGCCTCTGGTACCGGGCGCTCTGGGAATCGGGGGAGCGGGCTGCGCTCGACGGTGTCACGGCGCTCCTGGCAGCCGGCCTGAAGGGGTGGAGGGAGGACATCATCGACGTCAGCGTTCCGAACGACGCCAAGGTGCGCGCCATCCCGGGCGTCCGGCACCACCTGTTGCGGGACCTCGGCACGCTGACCGGCACGGGTCTGCGACGGACGAGACCCGAGGTCGCTGCGATCCGGGCCGCCCAGTGGGCTCGGTCCAACCGGGCGTCCGCCACCCTGCTGGCCATGACGATCCAGCAGCGGCTCACATCCCCCGAACTGCTGCTCGGGTCGTGGGCCTCCGTGACGAGTTCGCCGCGGCGAGCCTTCCTCGACAGGATCATCCGCGACATCTGTGATGGTGCGCACTCGCTGTCGGAGCTCGACTTCGCCGAGATGTGTCGTGACCACGGCATGCCCGAACCGACGCGCCAAGCCCTGCGCATGGGCGACAACGGTCGCGTCTACCTCGACATCCTCTGGGAAGGGTTGGGTGTGCACGTCGAGATCCAGGGCGCCCAGCACGGGGAGGGGACAGCCGGCATCGACGATGCGCTCCGCGTCAACGGGCTGCAGTTGGGTGAGGAGGACCTCATCAGCCTCCAGATCCCCGTCTTAGGACTTCGCCTCGAGGCGGGCAAGTTCCTCGACCAGGTGCGGTTGGCCCTCGTCATCGCCGAGAAACGGAAGCAAGCGGCATGACGGCCGTCATCGGCAGGTTCGCAGGGCTCCGACCTCCCAACGTCGACCACCCGACTTCCTGCACGTGCCCCAAGTTGGGTGGTCGAAATCGGCCCTGAGGACTAGTGCAGGTCCCCTGCCCGCCACAATCGGGCACACGCGGCGAGGTCGCGGGCCAGCTGCTGCAACCGCCCGGCCCGTCCGAGGTCGGTCGAGCGCCGTGCCAGCTCGGCGCGGCCCGCGACCGCGACCTGGCAGAAAGCGGCGGCTCGGTCGAGGGCGAGGGCGAAGTCGCCGGTGAAGGCGCCCCGCAGGATTTCGTCGGCGACGCGCTGCACCTCGTCCGGCCCGGGAGGCTCGGCGCCGGCCACGGCGTGGTCGGGTTCGGTGAGGCGCACCCCGGCGCTGTACTCGCGGGCCACGGCGTCCGGATCTGCGCGGATCCATTCGCGCACCAGGTAGAGCCGGTAGAGCGCGCCGGGCAGCGAGTGGGCGGGGCGGGACGCCCACAGGTCGGCCAGGGTCGGCAGGCCGAGTTCGTCCACGAGCGCGACGAGCCGTTGGGTGACCGCGGGGTCGTCGGCCGCCCGCCCAGCGTGCAGCAGAGCCGCCGCGGACTCGTGGGCGGCGTGCAGGTCGCCGATGGGGTCCGACCGCTCGCCCAGCGCCTCGAGGGCAGCAGGTTCCTGGTAGCTGGGGCGACGGGGTGTCCGACGTTCGTTCATCCCGGAAAGGGTAACCTTCCGGGGAACGGCCACGGAGTCAGCCAGGCCGGGAACCAGGAACGGGAGCACCTGCGCGTGGGCGAGGACCGGCGGTACCACCATGGTGACCTTCGACGGCACCTCATCGCGGCGGCCCGCGTCGAGGTGGAGGAGCACGGCGTCGAGAACGTGGTGCTCACCCGTCTGGCCCAGACCTGCGGGGTGAGCGTCGCCGCCCCGTACCGACACTTCGCCAGCAAGGAGGCGCTGCTCTCCGAGGTGGCGACGGGCGGGTTCGCCGAGCTCGGTGCCGTCCTCACGCACGCCTCGCGCGGCCAGGGCGCACCGCGGGACCGCCTGCTCGACGCGGGTGTCGCCTACGTCCGCTTCGCCATGGCCCACCCGCACCTGTTCCGGCTGATGTTCAACACCGAGAGCCACGCCGGGGTCGGGGAGGAGGGGCCCGCAGCCCTCGGCGTCCTCGTGTCGCTCGTGCAGGCGTGCGACCTCTCCGTGCCCGTGCCCGTTGCCGTGCGCGCGTCTTGGGCGCAGGTGCACGGATATGCGTCGTTGTGTGTCGGCGCGATGAGCAGCTTCCGGGGCGCGACCGACCAGAGCATCCGCACCGACATGGCGGCGCTCCTCGACGGCGTGCTCGCCAAGGACTGACGCATCAGCGAGGCGTGCGCCGGCGTGGGCGCGCCACGCCGGCCCTGACGAGTTCCAACTCGGCGAGCTGCGCGATGGCGTGCTGGTCGCCCGAGCGCCACGCGGCCACCGGGTCGGACGCCACGGCCTTCAACTCGGCCAACGGTTGCGTCGCCAGCGCCCGGAGCGCCAACAGGTCGGAGCCCTCGGTCGTCCGCAGCAGGGCCGAGGTGTCCTCGGAGAGCCGGGCGAACGCGAACCGGCGGGGCAGCCACACGGCTGCGAGCACGAGGGCGAGGATA
>CALMPQ010000054.1 GCA_937872005.1 uncultured Propioniciclava sp. | reverse complement strand
GCTGGCCGTCCACTAGCCGGCGTCCTCGATGACCCCGCGGAGGTCTGCGATCGTGAGGAGCCCGCCCCCGTAGCCGATGACCGGCAGCTGGACGGTGGCGACCCCCAGCCGCTCCTTGATCTCAACCAGGGTGGCGGGGTGCTCGGTGAGGTCGACCAGCTCGAAGTCGACGCCGGCAGCGATGAGCCGGCGCTCGGCGACCTTGCAGGTGCCGCAGGTGGGGGAGGTGTAGAGGGTGACCATGGGGTCCAATCTTCCCGGATACTCCCGGGCAAACGGGGTGGCGCGCAGGGCGCAGGTTGTGTAAGATATAGATATGAACAGCAACGAGAACCTCATCAAGGTCGGCGACCGCATCCAGAAGCCCGTCATCAAGAGCTACTCGACGGGCGCCGAAGAGCACATCGAGACCTTCCTGGTCGTGGAAATCCTCGACCTCGGCGAGGGCAAGCTGTGGGCTGGCGGCCACATGGTCGGTACCACGGACCCCCGCGGCGACCTCCACCTCGGCCGTGAGGACCACAAGACTTACATCGCACCTATCGACTACTTCGCAGTGGATCACAGCGGCGAGCCTAAGGGCATGCTGGGCATGTCGAAGATGAAGAAGGTGTCGTGATGAGCAACGTGCCGCACCTCCCGCCCACGGACGTGGAGGACCACCACGGCATCCACCACAAGCCACTCGAGCACCCCGAGCAGACTTGACGACAGAGAGGCCCCCCAGACCTTGTGAGTCTAGGGGGCCTCAGTCATGCACCTAACAGTTGGCGCCGGTGTCAGCCAGCCTGTGTCTTGGGCCCTGACAGGCCCGCAGGGTCACTGGTGTGTGCAAAAGGTACTGTTGACCCTTGTTCCCCTCCGGAGCGAGGGCGGGCATCGAGGGTTATGCCTTACCCGCCAGCCCCGGGTCCTCAGAAGGCGGGCTTGTCCTCGTCGCCGGCGACCTCGGGCTTCTCAGCCGCGCCGACAGAGCCGCGGACGATCAGCTCCGGCTTCGTCCAGGTGAAGCGCTTGCCCTCGACCGTGGTCAGCTTCAGGACGGCCTTGATCGGGCCCTCCGGCAGCCGGCGGAGCTTGGGCTCCGGGTCGTTGTGGACCAGGGACCAGCCGCCCGAGCGGAACTCGAACGTGCCCCATTCCGGGTGGTCGGCCACGGTGAACTTCACGCGGATATCCGGCGAGGAGCCGAGGCCCTTCTTGGCCTTGGCCTTGCGGGTGGTGAGGTCCTGGTCGATCTGCGGGTCGGGGTTGCCCACCTCGTATTCGTCCTCGAAGTCCTCGCCGACGGCCGTGATGACCTCGCCGTCCGTGGCGTACATGAAGTCGCCGTCCTTGGTGCGGCGGACCAGGCTGGAGCGGTACGAGCCCGCGCCCTCGAGGATGACGTTGACGGAGTCCGTCGTGGTGAAGACCTCGAGGTAGTCCTCGCCGGCCGCATCCCACTCCTGGACGCCGTCCTTGCCCGCCTCCTCGCCCAGCTTCGTCTTGTCGACGCCGAACGCCTTCGCGACGGCCTTCGCGATCGCGGCGTCACCGGTCGTCACGCGGAATGCGGACAGGCTGGCGGGGGTGCCGTCGATCTGGTAGCCGGAGCGGAAGCGGCCGACGACGTCGGACTGCTCTTCGGGGGTGGTTTCTGCGTCAGTGTTGATCTTGAGCATTGGGGTTGGTTCTCCTAGTTAGAGACGTGTGCCGACGTGCTGTCAGCGATGACCCAGCGTCCGCTCTCGCGGAACTGCTGGGAGTATTCGGCCCCGACGAAGGCGTCTTTCGCCGTCCAGCTCTCGCCCCTCGCGCGCACGCGCAGGCGGCGGGTGTTCAGCTCGGCGGTC
>CALMPQ010000053.1 GCA_937872005.1 uncultured Propioniciclava sp. | reverse complement strand
ACATATAGTGCAAAGAGATACAAGGTCGGTCGTCGACTCGGCTCCCCGTGGGGTCCGGTCAGGTGGCTGATCATGTGGGTCTGGCCACCAGCCCACCACAGAGGACTTCACGCGTTACGCACCGATTGAGGGAGGTAGGAGCATGGCATTGATTGAGATCGATCATGTCTCCAAGACGTACAAGAGCCGCAACGGCGGCGTCCTGGCCAACGACGATGTCACCCTGCACATCGACGAGGGCAAGGTCTTCGGCCTGTTCGGCCACAACGGGGCCGGCAAGACCACGATCGTCAACCAGTTGCTGGGTCTGCTGCAGCCCGACTCCGGCTCGATCGTGGTCGCAGGGGAGGACATCGTCCGCCACCGGGAACGCGGGCGCTACCTGTGCTCCGTGCAGCCGCAGGGTTCGGTTCCCCTGGGGGAGCTGACCCCACGTGCCGTGACCCGCATCATGGCGAAGCTGCGCGGGGCCTCCGACGAGGAGGTCGCCCGCAAGACCGATGAGCTCTTCGAGCGCCTGGACATCGCCGAGTGGGCAGACCAGCCCGGCAACAAGCTCTCGGGAGGCATCCTGCGCCTCACCGGCTTCTGCATGGCGGCCATCCGCCCCGGGCGCGCGGTGGTGCTCGACGAGCCCACCAATGACGTCGATCCGGTTCGTCGTCGGCTCCTGTGGGGAGCCATCCGCGACCTCACCCGCGATGGCACATCGGTGCTGTTGGTGACCCACTCGATCAGCGAGGCCGAAGGTGCTGTGGACGAGATGGCGATCCTCGACGAAGGGCGTGTCCTCGTGCAGGGCAACGCGGCGAAGATCAAGGCCGAGACGGTCGGTGACCGCATGAAGCTCGAGGCGATCACCACCGCGCCCCGTTCCGTGTTCGGTGACCCGGTCTGGGCCGACCAGTTGGAGATCCTGGAGGGCCAGCTGATGGTGTCGTTCCCGTCCAACCGTGCGGCGGACGCGCTGGGCTGGGTGTCGCAACTCCAGGAGGCGAACGTCATGGGGGACTACTCCCTGCGTGAGATGTCCCTGGAGGACACCTACATCCAGCTGGTCGGAAGCAAGAAGAACTTCGAGAAGGAGGAGGAGGCCACTCATGCGAACTGAGGGTCAACTGAAGCACGTACTCAGCCTGCAGGCGCAGAAGCAGGGGAGCTACCTGGTGGTGTTCACCGTCATCATGGTCATCATCGCCCTGGGCGTGGTCGTCGGGTTCTCGTTCCTGTTGTCGTCCCCGACGGGCAACGAACTCCTGTACCTGGCCACCGGGGCCCCCACGATCGTCCTGATCATGACCGCCCTGGTGACCGTCCCGATGCAGAACGCGGGAGCCCGTCTGGCCGGCTACATCGACTTCATCAAGTCGCTGCCCGTCAGTCGCAAGCAGTTCCTGTTCGCCGACGTCATGATCTGGGCGGCGATCACGGTGCCCGCCATCGTGATCTCCGTACTGGTGGCGCACTTCGTGTTCCGCCCGGGCTTCTCGGTGTCCTGGACCGTCATCCCGGTCTACCTGCTCGTCGTGGCCTCCTGCTTCGGCATCGGCTACGGCTACTCGTTCGTCATGCCCGCCGAGCCCGCGATGGCGCTGTCCCAGGTCATCGCCTTCACGGCGCTGATGTTCTCACCGATCAATTTCCCGCTCGAGCGCCTGCCCGAGTGGCTCCAGGTGGTCCACCTGGCGTTGCCCCTGCACCACATGGCCGAAGTCATGAGAGCCGCCCTGGCCCATGCGACCTTCTCGGCCCACTGGAGCAGCTACGTGATCCTCGGCGTCTGGGCCGTCCTCGGATTCGTGGGCGCCGCCCGCGTGCTCGAGCGCGCCTGACGCCTTCGAAGCCCACCACCCACCCCCTCCG
>CALMPQ010000052.1 GCA_937872005.1 uncultured Propioniciclava sp. | reverse complement strand
GCTTGCGCTTGCGGCTGATGTCGCCGCCGTAGCACTTGGCCAGCACGTCCTTGCGAATGGCGCGGACGGTCTCGCGGGCGATCACGCGCGCGCCGACCGCGGCCTGGATCGGCACCTCGAACTGCTGGCGCGGGATGAGCTCCTTGAGCTTCTTCGCCATGGCCAGACCGTAGCCGTAGGCCGCGTCCTTGTGCACGATCGAGCTGAACGCGTCGACGGGCTCGCCGTGCAGGAGGATGTCGACCTTGACCAGGTCGGCCACCTGCTCGCCGGCCTCGTCGTAGTCGAGGCTCGCGTAGCCCTTCGTGCGCGACTTCAGGGCGTCGAAGAAGTCGAACACGATCTCGGCCAGCGGCAGCGTGTAGCGGATCTCGACGCGGTCGGCGGACAGGTAGTCCATGCCGGTCTGGGTGCCGCGGCGCTGCTGGCACAGCTCGAGGATCGTGCCGATGTAGTCGGTCGGGGTGAGGATCGTCGCCTTGACGACCGGCTCCCACACCTCGGCGATCTTGCCCTCGGGGTACTCGCTGGGGTTGGTGACCTGGTGCTCGGAGCCGTCCTCCATCACCACGCGGTAGACGACGTTGGGCGCGGTCGAGATGAGGTCGAGGTTGAACTCGCGCTCGAGCCGCTCGCGGACGATCTCCATGTGGAGCAGCCCGAGGAAGCCGATGCGGAAGCCGAAGCCCAACGCGCCCGAGGTCTCGGGCTCGTAGGTGAGGGCGGCGTCGTTGAGCTGGAGCTTCTCCAGGGCCTCGCGCAGTTCGGGGAAGTCGGCGCCGTCAATCGGGTACAGGCCCGCGTACACCATCGGGTTGGGGTGCTTGTAGCCGGCGAGGGCGTCCTTGGCCGGCCGGGTGGACAGGGTGATGGTGTCACCGACACGGCTCTGCCGCACGTCCTTCACACCCGTGATGAGGTAACCCACCTCGCCCACACCGACCGCCTTGGACGGGGTCGGCTCGGGCGAGATCACCCCGACCTCGAGCACCTCGTGGGTCGCCTTGGTCGACATCATCAGGATGCGTTCGCGGTGGTTCAGTTCGCCATCGATGACGCGCACGTAGGTCACGACGCCGCGGTAGGTGTCGTAGACCGAGTCGAAGATCATCGCGCGGGCCGGGGCCTGGGCGTCCCCCACCGGCGCGGGGACCTGCGCCACGATGGCGTTGAGCAGTTCGGGGACGCCCTCGCCCGTCTTGCCCGACACCCGGAACACGTCCTCGGGGTCGCAGCCGACGAGGTTCGCGAGCTCCTCGGCGTACTTCTCGGGCTGCGCGCCGGGCAGGTCGATCTTGTTCAGCACGGGGATGATGTGCAGGTCGGCGCCCATAGCCAGGTAGAGGTTGGCCAGTGTCTGGGCCTCGATGCCCTGCGCGGCGTCGACCAGCAGGATCGCGCCCTCGCACGCGGCCAGCGAGCGGGACACCTCATAGGTGAAGTCCACGTGGCCGGGGGTGTCGATCATGTTCAGGACGTGGGTGGCTCCGTCGACCGCCCACGGCATGCGAACGGCCTGGCTCTTGATCGTGATGCCGCGCTCGCGCTCGATGTCCATCCGGTCGAGGTACTGCGCGCGCATCGACCGCTCGTCCACCACCCCGGTCAGCTGCAGCATGCGGTCGGCCAACGTCGACTTGCCGTGGTCGATGTGGGCGATGATGCAGAAGTTCCGGATGATCGCCGGGTCGGTACGGCCCGGCAGCGGCGTGGTCACGCGGCATCCCCTCTCGTCGTTGCGTCACCCACGGGGGGTGGGTACGGCACGACGCCGCCCGGCACCGGCGTTGGGTGCGGGGCGACGTCGCAGGAGTTCGTCAGAGAGCGGCAGCGGCCGTGGCAACGGCCGACTTGCGGTTCGCCGCCTGGTTGGCGTGGATGACACCCTTGGTCGCGGCCTTGTCGAGCGCGCGGCACGCGACCTGGGCCAGCTGCTGGGCCTTCTCCACGTCACCCTCGGCAGCCGCCTCGCGGAACTTGCGAATGTGCGTCTTGAGAGCGGACTTCACGGCCTTGTTGCGCAGGCGCGCCTTCTCGTTCGTGAGGATCCGCTTCTTCTGGGACTTGATGTTCGCCACGGGCTAAGCCTTCAGTTCAGGTTGATGAGTGAGGGTGCGCCCACGTTGGGCGCGATTGAACAGCTTGCCAGCGACCGCGGTCGCCCCAACATCGCGAGCCATCAGCGCCCCATGCCCGCGTCCGGACGCCGCCCCCGCAACTCCGTCACCCCGATCACGAGCCGCTCCAGCGCGAAGGCAGGGTCGGCCGCCTGGCCCTTGACCGCGGCGTCGGCCTCGGCGACCAGCTGCAGCGAGGACGCCAGCCCCCGCGGCGTCCACTCCCGGGAGCGCTGGAGGATCTCCTTCACCTTGAACGGCGGGACGCCCAGCTCACGGGCCAGGTCGACGTCGCGCATCCGTTGGCCGACGAAGTCGGTGTAGCGGCCCTGGGACCGCAGCGCGCCGGCCAGCGCCGAGGTGACCAGGACGGGGGCCACCCCGGTCTCGAGGGCCCAGCGCAGGGCGCCCAGCGCCTCGTTGCGGCGGCCGGCCATCACGTGGTCGGCGACGGTGAAGCTCGTGACGTCGGCCCGGCCGGCGAAGTAGCGGCGCACGGCGGCCTCGGTGATGACACGGTCGTCGGCGTCGGCCAGCAGCTGCCGCACGGCCCCCGCGACCGCGCGCACGTCGGAACCCAACGCCTCCACCAGCCGGTCGGCCGTGGGCTTGTCGATGCGCCCGCCCTGCAGGCGCGCCTCCGCGGCGGCGAACTGGGGCAGCTCCCACGGCTTGACCGTCGGGCACTCGACCACCTCGACGCGCGCCTTCTTCAGCTTGTCGAGCAGCCCCTTGCCCTTGACCCCACCGGGGTGGACCAGGACGAGCGCCAGGTCATCGGATGGGTTCACCGTGAACGCGAGCACCGCGTCGAAAAGCGCCGGGTCGAGGTCGGAGAGCTGCTGCACCACGGCCACCGCCTCCTCGGCGAAGAGCGAGCCGCCGGTCACCTCGGCGAGCCCGCCGGCGTCGAGGTCGCCGGCATCCACCTTCGACACCGACGCCGCCGGCCGCTCCGCGAGGGCGGCGCGGACGAGCCGGTCGACGGCGCGCTCGGCGAGCAACGACTCGGGGCCGCTCACGAGCACGACGCGTCCGAAGAGGGGTTGGTCGGTCACGGGCACCATCCTGCCAGCCGCCACCGACAACGCGCCCGCTCCCCCTACGCTGGGGACGCATGAAACGCGTCTACCTGATCCGTCACGGCGAGGCCGAGTTCATGGGCCGCGGCGCCCGTGGTGACCACGGGCGGGTACTCACGCCCGAGGGGGTCGAGCAGGCCCGCCACCTCGGCGAGCTCCTCGCGGAGGCCGGCATCGGGGTGGTGCTCGCCTCGACGGCCGACCGGGCCGCACAGACGGCGTCCGGCATGGGGCTGGCCGCCGAGGTGCGCCTCGTCGAGGAGCTCTACCACGCGGGCGCCGTCGGCCTGCTGCGTGCGCTCGCCGGGCTCGACGACGCCGTGGACGCCGCGGCCCTCGTCGCGCACGCGCCGGGCGTCCCGGCGCTGGTCGACGAGTTGGCGGGGGACGACCCCGACCCGCGCGCCGCCGCCGCGGCGTTGCACCACTACCCCACCGCCATGGCCTCAGGGATCGAGTTCGACGGGTCCTGGGCCGAGTTGGGCGTCGTCCCGTCGCGGCTGTTCTGGGCGCAGCGCGGCTGAGGGTCACCGCTGGGTGGTGACCAGGAGCCCTCCATCGGGTCCGCGCGCCACCGCGACGGCACCCCGCTCGTCGGTGCGGAACAGGGCCGCCCCGGTGTCGGCCACCGACCGCAGGGTGCGCACGGACGGGTGCCCGTAGTCGTTGCCCTCACCCACGCTGACGAGGGCCACCTCCGGCTGCGCTGCGGCGATGAAGGCGGGCGCATGGCGTCCGCTGCCGTGGTGCGGCACCAGGAGGACGTCTGTCGCAAGTGCCCCCTCGAGGGCGAGGTGTCGCGTCTGGGCCCCCTCCTCGGCGTCGCCGGCCAGCAGCACGCTGACCCCGCCCGCCTCGGCCCGGACGAGCAGGGACGCGTCGTTCTCGGCGCTCGACTCGCCCTCACCCCCGGGCAGGTCGCGGCCCAGGCCGGGCGCTGACAGCACCTCCAGACGCACCGCCCCCACCTGCCACGCCGAGCCTGCCGCAGCGATGTGACGCTCGGCCCGGGGCAGTGTGGCCTGGATGCCCGCGTCCGCAGCTTGGGGCGTCCGGACCCCCGAGGTGACCACGAGTTCGACCCCACGGCCGGCCAGCGCCGGCAGGCCGCCGACGTGGTCGGCATGCAGGTGGGTGAGCACCAGGACGGGCACCCGGTCGACACCGAGTTGGGCGAGGCAGCGCTCCAGGAGCCGGGGGTCGGGGCCGGTGTCGACGAGGACCGCCTGCCCCCGGCCGGCGGCCAGCACCGTCGCGTCCCCCTGCCCGACGTCGCAGGAAGCCACCGCCCAGGCCGGTGGCGGCCAACCGGGCGGTTTCGGTGTCTGGGCGAGGACCAGCAGTACACCCAGGGCCAGACCGACCGCCAGCCACCGTCGAGCCAGCACCACCGGGGCCAGCAGCACCAGCACCAGGCAGCCCAGCACCACCACGGCCAGGGATGCGGGCGTGGCCTGCCACGGCACAGCGGCACCGGGGAGTGCCTCGCCCAGGCGGGCGGTCCAGGCGATCCCCTGCGCGAACCAGCCCGCTCCCCACGCGATCGCGCTGGCGAGCGGTGGCGCCACGGGCGCCACGAGGGTCGCCGCCAGCCCGAGGACGGTCGCCGGGCCCACCATGGGCCCCGCCACCAGGTTGGCGAGCACCGAGACCACGCTCACCTGCCCCGACAACGACACGACCACGGGTTCCGTCGCGACCTGGGCGGCGAGCGGCACGGCCAGCGCCTCCGCACACCACCGGGGCATCCAGCTGGCCAACAGGTCGGTCCACGCGCCGGCCCACCGCAACAGGCCGAAGGTGGCGAGCACCGAGAGAGCGAAGCCGAGCGAGCGCGCCATCGGCGGCTCGACCAGCACCACCGCCAGCATCGCCACACCCAGGAAGCGCAGTCCCTGCCTGCCCCGCCCCGCCCGACCCAGCGCCGCCAGGCCGACCAAACCCATCGCAGCCGCCCGCAGGACCGATGGCTCCCCGAGGCACAACACGACGAACCCGGCGACACCGGCCACCATCAGGCCCGTC
>CALMPQ010000051.1 GCA_937872005.1 uncultured Propioniciclava sp. | reverse complement strand
CAAAGACAACCCTGACCCCCACCACCCAAATCAGTTACGCGACACGCCCTAGTCGAGCTGGTGCGCACCGCCAAGGATCGCGGCATGCGCGTCATCATCGACCTCGTCGTGAACCACACTTCGCACAAGCACCCGTGGTTCAAGGCGGCCCGCTCGTCGAAGGACAACCCGTACCGCGACTGGTACGTCTGGCGCGACACCGAGCCGCCGGACACCTCCGACAAGGTCGTGTTCCCCGACGCCGAGGACTCGATCTGGAGCCTCGACGAGAAGACCGGTGAGTGGTACCTGCACAACTTCTACGCCGAGCAGCCCGACCTCAACATCGCCAACCCGGCGGTGCAGGCCGAGGTCGCGAAGATCATCGGGTTCTGGCTGCAGCTGGGCGTCGACGGCTTCCGGGTGGACGCCGTGCCCTTCTTCATCGAGTCGACCGGCATCGACGCCAAGTGGACCGAGCAGTACGGCGACCCGCACGACTACCTGCGCGAGCTGCGGGGCTTCATGGGACGCCGCCGCGGCGACGCGATCTTCCTCGGCGAGGTGAACGTCACCTACGACGAGAAGGTGAAGTTCTTCGGCGGGGAGGAGGGTGACGAGCTGACCATGATGTTCGACTTCGAGCTCATGCAGCGCATGTACCTCGCCCTGGCCCGGGGTGAGGCGAAGCCGATGGTGGAGATGCTGGAGAAGCGGCCGAAGCTGGCCCGCCACAACCAGTTCGCGAACTTCGTGCGCAACCACGACGAGCTGACGCTCGACAAGTTGACGGAGAAGGAGCGGCAGGAGGTCTTCGACGCGTTCGGGCCGGATCCGGACATGCAACTGTTCGACCGCGGGCTGCGCCGGCGGTTGCCCACGATGCTCGACGGCGACCCGCGCCGCATCAAGATGGTCTACTCGTTGTTGTTCGCCCTGCCCGGCACGCCGGTGCTGTTCTACGGCGAGGAGATCGGGATGGGGGAGAACCTCGACATCCCCGGCCGTTTGTCGGTGCGGACGCCCATGCAGTGGACCGCCGGACGCAACGGCGGCTTCTCCGAGGCGGTGCCGAGCCGGGTGGTGTGCCCGCCGCCGACGGGGGCGTTCGCTCCCGAGCACGTCAACGCCGAGGACCAGCGCAACGACCCCGACTCCCTGTTGGCGTTCGTGGGGCAGTTGGCCCGGCGCTACCGCGAGTGCCCCGAGGTGGGCATGGGCGAGTTCGAGGTGCTGTCGGTGGACGCGCCGTCGGTGCTGGCGCACCGGTGCACCTGGACACAGTTCGGGGGCGGGGTCGCGTCCTCGGTGCTGGTGCACAACCTCGGGCCGGAGGCGTGTGAGATCACCGTCACGCTGGACGACGTGGCGGAGGGCACCCGCGTGATCGACCTGTTCTCCGACGACGAGTGCGCGGTCGAGAAAGGCGGACGCCTGACCGTGTCCGTCCCCGGCTACGGGCACCACTGGCTGCGTCTGCTCCTCCCGGGGGACCGTCGGCTGCACTGATGGGCGGGGGTATCCCCCATAATCAGGTTATGAAGCGCGACGCCCTGTTGGAGGATCTCAAGGCACTCCACCACGGTCGCGGCATCCGACGGTCCCGCGTGAGGGACTGGCTGGGGCCCGCCCTGGCCGAGCTGCTCGAGGTGGCCCCCCAGCACAACGACGCCGAGCTACGCGCCGGGCTCGCGCGGCTGCTCCTGCTCCACACCCAGGGGCTGCCGGTCGACCTGCGCACGCTGTTCCGCATGGCGGCGGGCCTCGACACCGACCTGCCCGGCCTCGAGAAGCGCCTCGAGGTGGTCGGCGCCGAGCAGGACCGCAGCGTGCGCGTCCTGCGTCGCCGGTTGCGGGCGGCCGAGGAGTTGGTGGCGGACTCGCTGACCCGGGGACGTCCGGACACCACGCAGTGGTGGGACAACGAGGGCTGGGTGTGGGAGGCCGCCCACTTCCACCTCACCCTGCGCGCCGACGCCGTGCTGCGCCTGGAGCAGCGGGTGCTGGCGCTGTCGCCGCACAACAAGCACGTCCACCAGATGTTCGTGGTGCCCGGCATCAGGCCCGATGAGGAGCTGTCCTTCGAGGCCGGCGCGGGGTTGACGGTCATCCAGTCCGAGCGGGTGGGCCCCACGCGGTGGTTGCTGGGGCTCGAGTTGCCCCGCGAGCTGAGGGCGGGGGAGTCCCTCGACACGGTCCTGACCGTGCGGGTGCCTCGGGTGACGGCGCTGCGGCCCTTCATGGTGACCGCACCCGTGCGCGAGGTGCCGAACGCGCGGGTGACGATCGACTTCGGGGATGACCCGCCCGCCTCCGCCTGCTGGATCCTCGACGGCGTCGTGCCCAGCGACCTGGGCGACGCGGGCTACCACCCCGTCGAGGAACTCCCCGCCGTAGGCGTCGTCAGCCGCGAGTTCGTCGCGCCGCGCGTGGGTCTGGCCTACGGCATCGCCTGGCGTCCGCTGGACCCCGGCCCCGCCGAGAGCCCGCCTTCCTAGCGCCGACAGCCCGTGTTCCGTGCGCCCACAGCCCGTGCTCAGCGCCAGCTGAAGGTGACCTCGGGGCGTCCGGACCCGCCGAGGCGTTGCGCCCGCGCGACCCGCCCCTCGTCGGCCAGGTACTGCAGGTAGCGCCGCGCGGTCACCCGCGAGGTGCCCACCGCCGCCGCCACCTCGGACGCCGACAGCGCGGCCGGGTGCGCCGCCGTCAGCGCGGCGATGACCGACTCGAGCACGTCGCGCGCCAACCCCTTCGGTGTCGTCGCCGACGTCGTCGGACGCCGCAGCTCGCCGAACATCGCATCGACGGTCGCCTGGCTCGCCGAGGTGGCACCGGCGAGGCCCTCGCGGAAGCGCCGGTAGGCCTCCAGCCGCTCGCGCAGGTCGGCGAACGTGAACGGCTTGAGCAGGTAGCCGACCACGCCCAGGGACAGCGCCGAGCGGACGAGCTCCACCTCGCGGGCCGCCGTGATGGTCAAGATGTCGATCGGACGCCCCGCCGCCCGGATGCCCCGCACCACGTCGAGGCCGTGCCCGTCGGGCAGATTCAGGTCGAGCAGGACGAGGTCGACGGGTTGCTTGGTGAGCACCGCGACGGCCGCCCGCACCGTGCCGGCGGTGCCGACGAGCTCGAACCCCGCCACGCGTTGCACGTAGGCGGCGTGGCCGGCCGCCACCTCGGGTTCGTCGTCGACGACGAGCACGCGCAGGTCAGCCATCGTCGCTCCCCGAGCGTGTCGAAGGGGCTTCGACAGGCTCAGCCAGCGGGAGGGTGACCGTGAACGTCGCGCCCGGCGGGCCTGAGACGTCGATGCGGCCCCCGAGCAGGTCGACCGTCTGGCGGACGAGGGCCAGGCCGATGCCGCGCCCGGCGGGGGACTGGGTGGTCTTGGTGGTGAAGCCGCGGCCGAAGGCGCGGTCGCGGAGTTCCGCGGGCAGGCCCGGCCCGGTGTCGGCGACGGTCAGGGTGACAGTGCCCTCGTCGGCTTGGGCGTCGAGGAGCACGGCTCTCTCCGCGCCCACGGGGAGGGTGGCGAGGGCGTCCAGGGCGTTGTCGATGAGGTTCCCGAGGATCGTCACCACGGCGTCGGGCGGCAGGAGGCCGGCGGGGAGGTGGGCGTCCGGATCGAGGGTGAGGGACGCCCCGCGCTCGGCCGCCTGCGACGACTTCCCGATGACCAACGCGGCGACGGCCGGGTCGGCGAGGGCGGCGGTGATGGCGTCCCCGTGGCGTTGGGTGGCGCGCACGGTGTCGGTGGCGAAGGCGACGGCCTCGTCGGGGCGTCCGAGCTCGATGAGGGTGACGACGGTGTGGAGGCGGTTGGCGGCCTCGTGGGCCTGGGCGTGCAGGGCATCGGCCAGGGACTGGGTGGTGTCGAGCCGTCCGGTGAGGGCGTCGAGCTCGGTGCGGTCGCGCAGGGTGGTGAGGGTCGCGACCGCGCGGCCCTGGCGACGGACGACGTCGGAGGAGACCAACAGCACCCGCCCGCCGCTGGCGTGGGGGAGGTCGACGTGCTGCTCGCGTCCCTGCAGGAGTGCGGCCAGGTCGGGGGCCAGTCCGAGGTCGGACGCCGGGCGGCCCACGGCGTCCTCGGGGAGGTCGAGCAGGCGGCGGGCCTCGTCGTTGGCGACCTGGAGGAGGCCGCGGTCGTCGACGATGAGCAGCCCCTCGCGGACGGCGTGCAGCACGGCGTCGTGGTGGTCGTGGAGGCGGCGCAGCTCGGTGGCGTTGAGCCCGAGCGTCTCGCGACGGACATTCCGGGCGACCAGCCACGCGCCGATCCCGGCGATGAGGGCGGCGGCGAGGCCGGGCAGCAGCACTTGGGGGAGCTGACGCGCGAGCTGCTCGTCGACGTGGGCGCGGTGGATGCCCACCGAGACGAGGCCGATGACCCGGCTGTCGACGGTGACCGGGACGACCGCGCGGGTCGACGGGCCGAGGCTGCCGGTGTACTGCTCGACGACGGTTCCCCCCTGCTGGGCGGGGGCGATGGTGCCGGCGAAGTGCCGGCCGACCAGGTCGGGGTTGGGGTGGGTGTATCGGGTGCCGTCGGGCGCCATCACGACGATGAAGTCGGTCTCGGTGATGGCCCTCGCCCGTTCGATCGGGTCGGCCAGGGCCTGGGCCGGGTCGCTGGACGCCAACCCCTCCCGGACGTCGTCGCTGGCCGCGATCGACTCGGCGACGTCGACGACGCGGGTGGCGGCGGCGTCCTCGACGTGGCGGACGGCCTGGACATAGGCCATCGCGAGGCTCAGACCGACCACGAGCACGACGACGGCCCCCAGCACGAGGAGCACGTGCGAGGCGACGCTGCGCGGTCGGTGAACACTATGAACACAAGGATGCCCTTGTGGGCGGCTTGGCCGCACCCTGTTGGAGTCACACAGTGGTGGCCTGACAGGAGTACGGACCCATGATTGCCCTGCACACAGCGATCGCGATCGTCGCGATCATCTTCCTCATCATCAAGGTGAAGGTCGACCCCATCATCTCCCTGATGCTGGGTGCCCTCTACCTCGGCATCGCGACCGGCGTGGGCCTGAACGAGACCGTCGTGGCGATCGCCGCCGGCTTCGGCGAGATCATGCAGAAGATCGGTCTGCTCATCGGGTTCGGCGTGCTCATGGGCGCGCTGCTGCACGCGATGGGCGCGTTCCGGGCGATGGTCGAGGCGCTGGTACGGGCGGTGCCGGCGAACCGGCTGCCCTATGCGCTGGCGTTGGCATTGACGACCATTGCGCCGTCGATCTACGTCGACGTGCAGGTCGTGCTGGCCGCGCCCGTGGCGCGGTCGTCGGCGAAGTACATCAAGAAGGACGGCCTGGCGTGGCTCGCCGGCGCGCTCGGCACCGGCATCTTCGTGGGCTACGTGTTCGTCATCCCCGGCCTGTCGGCCATCTCGACCGCGGGGCTGCTGTCCGTGCCGCTGGGCCTGTACATGATCTACGGCATCGTCATCGGCATCATCACCGCCACCGCGACCGTGTGGATCTTCCGTCGGATGATCAACTTCGGGTGGTGGAACCCCGCCAAGGACGAGGAGCACTCCGAGGCGCTCGAGGAGGTCGAGGCCGCCGAGGACGCCAGAGTCGGCAAGCGCCCCAGCCTCGCCCTGGCCATGGCCCCCATCGTCGTGCCGCTGCTCATGATCGCCTTCGGCGCGTTCGCCGAGCTGGCCGGCTTCTCCAACCCGATCATCGCCTTCTTCGGTGACGCCAACGTGGCCCTGTTCCTCGGCCTGCTCGGCGCCTACGTGATGGCCCGCCGCTTCGTCGGCACCGAGCAGACGGCGGA
>CALMPQ010000050.1 GCA_937872005.1 uncultured Propioniciclava sp. | reverse complement strand
CCCCACCCAGTCAGGTGATCAGGAGCAGGCCGCCGGGGTCGGCGGGTTGCCGGGGCCCGGCTTGTAGTCGGCCGGGCCGAGGGTCTTCTCCACCGCTGCCTCCCACGCACCGTCGCCGACCATCTTCTTGATCGCGTCGTTGACCTTGCCGCAGAGCTCGGTGTCACCCTTCTTGAGGCCGACGCCGTAGTTCTCGGTGGTGAACGGCTCACCGGCGAGCTTGAGCTTGCCGGCGTACTGCTGCTGGGCGGCGAAGCCCGCGAGGATCGTGTCGTCGGTGGTGATCGCGTCGATCGTCTTGTTCAGCAGGGCGGGCAGGCACTCGGAGTAGGTGCCGAACTCCTGCAGCTCGACGTCGGGGTAGGCGTCCTTGATCTTCTGCGCGGGGGTCGAACCCGTGACCGAGCAGAGCTTCTTGCCGCCCAGGGTGTCCTGACCGGTGATCGAGTCGTCGTCGGCGCGCACGAGCAGCCCCTGGCCGGCGATGAAGTACGGGCCGGCGAAGGAGACGCGCTCCTTGCGCTTGTCGGTGATCGAGTAGGTGGCGAAGATCAGGTCGACCTGGCCGGTCTCGATGAGCGTCTCGCGCTGGGCGCTCGGGGATTCCTTCCACTCGATCTTGTCCTCGGCGTAGCCGAGCTCCTTCGCGACGTACTTGGCGACCTCGACGTCGAAGCCGGTGTACTCGCTGCCCTCACGCAGGCCGAGGCCCGGCTGGTCGAACTTGATGCCGATGGTGATCTTGTCGTCGCCGCCTCCGCCCGAGGCGCCGGGGGTCGCAGCCTGTTGGCCGCACGCGGCCAGGCTGAGGGCCAGTGCGCCGGCGGCGGCGCTGGCGATCAGTCGCTTGGTGAACATGGTTGCTCCTCCTTGAGTTTCCTGCGGTGGTGTTTCGCGAGGTTCAGTGCAGGATCTTGCCGAGGAAGTCCTTGGCACGATCGGATTGCGGGTTGGTGAAGAAGTTGTCGGGAGTGGCCTCCTCGACGATCTGGCCGTCGGCCAGGAACACGACGCGGTTGGCGGCCTTGCGGGCAAAGCCCATCTCGTGGGTGACGACCACCATGGTCATGCCCGACTTCGCGAGCTGGATCATGACGTCGAGCACCTCGTTGATCATCTCGGGGTCGAGCGCCGAGGTGGGCTCGTCGAAGAGCATCACCTTGGGCTCCATGGCGAGGGCGCGCGCGATCGCGACGCGCTGCTGCTGGCCACCCGAGAGCTGGGCCGGGTACTTGGCGGCCTGGTGGTCGACGCCGACGCGCTTGAGCAGCTCCATCGCGCGCTTGTCGGCGTCGGCCTTCTTCATGCCGCGCACCTTGATCGGGCCCAGGGTGACGTTCTCGAGGATCGTCTTGTGCGCGAACAGGTTGAACGACTGGAACACCATGCCGACGTCGGAGCGCAGCTTGGCCAGCCCCTTGCCCTCCTCGGGCAGCGTGACGCCGTCGATCGTGATGGTGCCGTCGGTGATCGTCTCGAGGCGGTTGATCGTGCGGATCAGCGTCGACTTGCCCGAACCCGATGGACCGATGAGCACGACGACCTCGCCCTTGCCGACCGTGAGGTTGATCTGCTTGAGGGCGTGCATCTCGCCGTAGTGCTTGTTGACGTCCTTCATGACGACCAGAGGCTCTGCCATGCAGGAGAACCTACCGAGCCGGGTGTGGGGGCTGTCCACGTCTGGAGGCACCAAATCTGATAACCATGCGGTTACAAATTGGTTGATCCTGCGTCGGAATCTGGCGCACCGGCGCCAATTTCTGGCGTGGGACGGCGTCCCTCAGGGCCCCAGGACGCCAACGCCCATCTCGGTGGCGGCAGCGATGAGCCGCTTGTCCCGGGTCCACACGGCCCAGCCGGGCGTGACCAGGACCGAGGCCAACAGGTTGACGTCCACCCACGCCAGGCCGCGGCCGAACAGGGCGTGGCGGTCGATCATCCAGAGCACTTCGTCGGGCTCCACCTCGGCCAGCGCCGGGAGGTTTCTGAGATGGCCCAGCACCTCAGCTCGATGCTTGAGGGAACCGAGAGCCAGCTCGCCGATCACGCCGGGGTGGGAACCCACCTCTGAATCCAGCAGTGCCTGCACCAGCCGCGGCTCGGCCCGATGGAGGTGGTCGATCCAGACGGACGTGTCGACCAGGATCATGAAGCCCGGCGCCGTGGGGCCGCTTGGGCGTCGGGGTCACTGCCGCCCAAGGCGGCCAGCCGACGGCCACTCTCGCGCTGGATCAGTGCCTCCAACCCCGCCCGCACCAGCGCCGAGGTCTCCTTCACCCCCATCAACGCGGACGCCCGCGCCACCAGCGCGTCGTCCAGGGTCACGGTCGTCCTCATCAGGCACCTCGCATCACGATCGTCATCATCTGATGCTCCATCGTACGCACGGCAAGGGTCAGAGGACAGCCCCCGGGGCGTAGGCGGCGCCCTCGGGGTGCTCCTTCGCCAGCTCGCGGACGCGCTCGACGACGGCGTGCACCTGGGCGGCGGCCGATCCGGTGAGCTCGAGCGGGTTCGCGATGGCCTCCTGCAGGGCCTCGCGGGAGACGCCCAGGCGCGGGTCGGCGGCGAGGCGGTCGAGCAGGTCGTTCTCCTTCAGGCCCTTCTGGCGCATCTCAAGGGCGACGGCCACGGCGTGCTCCTTGATCGCCTCGTGGGCCTGCTCGCGGCCCACCCCGTGGCGGACGGCCGCCATCAGCACCTTGGTCGTGGTCAGGAACGGCAGGTAGCGCTGCAGTTCGGCCTCGATGACGGCCGGGAACGCGCCGAACTCCCCCAGCACGGTGAGGAAGGTCTCGAACAGGCCGTCGAGGGCGTAGAAGGCGTCGGGCAGCGCGACGCGGCGGACGACCGAGCAGGAGACGTCGCCCTCGTTCCACTGGTCACCGGCGAGCTCGCCGACCATCGACAGGTAGCCGCGCAGGACGACCGCGAGGCCGTTGACGCGCTCGCACGAGCGGGTGTTCATCTTGTGCGGCATGGCCG
>CALMPQ010000049.1 GCA_937872005.1 uncultured Propioniciclava sp. | reverse complement strand
CTCGACGTACAGGTCACCCGCGGGCCCACCCCCGGGGCCGACCTCGCCCTGGCTGTCGAGGTGGACCCGGTTGCCCGTGCTGACCCCCGCCGGGATCTTGACGTTGATCGTGCGGGTCGAGCGGACCCGCCCCTCACCCGAGCACTCCCCACAGGGGTGCTGGATGATCGTGCCGTAGCCACGGCACGTCGGGCACGGCTGCACCGTGCGGATGTCCCCCAGGAACGACCGCTGCACGGTCTGCACGTCGCCGCTCCCGTGACAGGTCGTGCACGTGACCGGCTCGGTGCCGTCGGCGGCGCCCTTGCCGGTGCAGGTCGGACAGATCACGGCCGTGTCGACCCGGATCGGCTTGGTGGTCCCGAACGCCGCCTCGGCCAGGGTGAGGTTGAGCCGCACGAGGGCGTCCTGACCCTTGCGGACGCGGCTGCGCGGGCCCCGGGAACCCTGCGCACCGAACATGGCGTCGAACAGGCCGCCGACGTCGAAACCCTGTGCGCCGGGGCCGAAGCCCCCGAAACCACCCGGCCCGAAGCCGCCGGCCCCGCCCCGCATCGGGTCGCCGCCCAGGTCGTACATCTGGCGCTTCTTGTCGTCGGAGAGCACCGCGTAGGCCTCGCCGATCTCCTTGAACTTCTCGGCCGAGGCCGGGTCGTCGGCCACGTCGGGGTGGTACTTCATCGCCAGCTTGCGGTACGCCTTCTTGATCTGTTCGGCGTTCGCATCCCGGGCCACGCCCAGGGTCTCGTAGTAGTCGCTCAACTCGGTCCTAGTTTCCTTGGTTCAACAGGTCAGCCTTCGGCGAGGAACCGACCCACGTACCGCGCGACCGCGCGGACGGAGGCGATGGCCGAAGGGTAGTCCATGCGGGTGGGGCCCACGATGCCGAGGGTGGCCCAGGCGCGTTCGTCGGTGCCGTAACCGGACGCCACGACCGACGTCGCATGGAGGGGTTCGTAGGGGTTCTCGTGGCCGATGCGCACGGTCACGTCGGCGGGGGACGTGGCCTCCCCGAGCAGCCGGAGCAGCACGACCTGCTCCTCCAGCGCCTCGAGCACCGGCTTGACGGTGGTCTCGTACTGGTCGCCGAACCGGGTCAGGTTCAGCACCCCGGCGACCGCCACGCGGGCGCCCGGGTCGTCGGTGACGATGTCGAGCAGCGCGGCCACGATGGTCGCCCCGAGCGTGGACGCCCCGGGCGGCAGCTGGTCGATGAACGTGGCCAGCCGGTCGACCGCCTCGCGTGGCGTGGCGCCGACGAGGACTTCGGCCAGCTTGCCCCGCACCAGGTTGAGGTCGCCGTCGTCGCCCCCCTCATCGGGGGGGAGGACCACCAGTCGCTGCTCGACGGCACCCGCGGTCGTGACGCACATCACCAGGCCGCGGTCGGGCCCCAGGCGCAGGACCTCCACGTGTCGGATCACCATGCTCGACAGCACCGGGTACTGCACGATCGCGACCTGGCGCGTGATCTGGGCCAGCAGCGCCACGGTGCGGCGCACGACGTCGTCGACGTCGAGGGCACCGGTCATGAACTGGGCGATCGCCCGCTTCTCGGCGACGGTCAGCGGCTTGACCGCCGAGAGCCGGTCGACGAACAGGCGGTAGCCCTTGTCGGTCGGGATGCGCCCCGCCGACGTGTGGGGCTGGGTGATGTAGCCCTCCTCCTCCAGCACCGCCATGTCGTTGCGCACGGTCGCCGGGGAGACGTTGAGGTTGTGCCGCTCGACCAGCGCGCGCGAGCCGACCGGCTCCTGGCTGGAGACGTAGTCGGTGACGATCGCGCGCAGGATCGCGAGCTTGCGGTCGTCGAGCACGGTCGTTCACCCCCCGTCTGGTCTGGCACTCGCCACGGCTGAGTGCCAGCTTACCGGGTACAGTGACCGGGTGCAGATCAGCCTGGGTGTGTTCGAACCGGTCGCCGACCGCGTCTACGTGGCCGTCGCCGAGCCCGAGACCGTCAACATCGGCCTGGTCGTCGGCACGACCGGCGCGCTGCTGGTCGACACCGGGTCCACGCCGGAGCAGGGGGCCGCGATCCGCGCGGCGGCGCAGGCCGTCGCGGGCGACGTCCCGTTGACCCACGTCGTCATCACCCACGGCCACCACGACCACGTCGGCGGGCTCGACGCCTTCGCCGACCTCATCACCCTCGGCCACCGCGGGCTGGACGCCCCGGTCACCCAATCCTTCGGGCTGGTCTCCGCCGTCGACCTGGGCGACTGCCACGTCGAGCTCGTCCACTTCGGCCGCGGCCACACCGACCACGACGTCACCGCGGTCGTCGCCGCCCGCGGCGTCGTGTTCTTCGGCGACCTGCTCGAGACGCTGCAGGCCCCCCAGGCCGGCGACGACGCCTGGCCCGCCGAGTGGCCCAAGACCCTCGACGGCACCCTCGGCACCCTGCAGAAGGGCTACGTGGTCGTCCCCGGCCACGGCCCGATGCTCGACCGAGAGGGCGCGTTCATCCAGCGCGCCGAGATCCACTGGCACCACGACAAGGCCGTCGAGCTCCACGACGCGGGTCGTGAGGCCACCGGCGCGTGGCAGGCCGAGGGCTGGCCCTGGGAGCAGGCGGGCACCGAGCAGTTCCTCGCCCGGGCCCTCACCCGCCTGGCCGAATCCGGACGCCCCCGCAAGCGCGCGCGCACGCTGCCGTTGTTGAACCGGTAGGGCTCAGGGAGCGACGCGTCCCACCGCGCCGACCACGGCCGTGGAGGAACCGACCGCCAGCATCCGGCCAGTGATACCGGGCCGGTAGGGGCCACCATCCACGGACGCCGTGCCGCCCACCTCGGCGACCATCAGGCAGCCGGCGAGGTGGTCCCACGGGTGGATCGACCGGTAGGCCAGACCGTCCAGCTCGCCGCGCGCGACCGTCGGGTAGTCGATCGCGCACGCGCCCCGCGTGGGCCGCAGGCGCAGGTCCGCCACCGAGGCCTTGCTGGCGCGCGGCCAGACGGCCACGTCCCACGGGGCCGGTCGGGGGGTGAGCCGGGCCAGGGGCGTCCCGTTGCGGGTGGCGCCGGCGCCGCGTTCGGCGCCGTAGAACTCGTCGTGGAGGGGCTGCCAGATCCAACCGCGGGGGGTCTCGCCGCGGCCAACACCCGCGCCCATCCCGCCGACGCCAA
>CALMPQ010000048.1 GCA_937872005.1 uncultured Propioniciclava sp. | reverse complement strand
GATCGTCAACGACTGCGAAGCAATCCGCCAGGCACTGGGCGCCGAGCAGTGGACGGTGCTGGGTCAGTCGTTCGGCGGGTTCACGAGCCTGCACTACCTGTCGGTCCGCCCCGAGTCGCTGTCGGGGGCGATCATCACCGGGGGGCTCAGCGCCGTGCAGCGCCCGATCGAGGACGTCTACGCCGCCACCTGGCAGATCATGATCACCAAGTCGGAGCAGTACTACCAGCACTTCCCCGGCGACCGCGACCGCATCCGCGAGCTCACCCGCCTGGCCGCCGCCGGCGAGATCCGCCTCCCGAACGGCGACGTCGTCTCCCCCGACCGCCTCCGCACGCTGGGCCACCGCCTCGGCATGCAGGGCGGGCCCGA
The DNA here is from genome assembly GCA_937872005.1 of uncultured Propioniciclava sp. Lineage (GTDB taxonomy): Bacteria > Actinomycetota > Actinomycetes > Propionibacteriales > Propionibacteriaceae > Propioniciclava. The sequence continues at coordinate 12,691 of CALMPQ010000048.1, read as the reverse complement.
GCAACTGCACTACCTGCTGGACCTCGACCACACGTCGCCCGCCTTCGCCCATGACCTCGCGGCCGCCCTCCCCTTCGGCGGGCGCAACCCGCTGTATGCGGTGTTCCACGAGTCGAGCTACGCCGACGGCGTCCGGACGCGGTGGGCTGCGGACCGCACCATGCCCGACCATGTCCGTGAGGACCCCACGCTGTTCGCCGGCGAGCACCTCCACCGGAGCCTGTTCGGCGAAGCCTCCGAGCTGGAGCAATGGGCCGAGACCGCCGACCTGCTCGCCGAGCACGACTGGCCGCAGCTCTACTTCCCCGAGCGCCTGCGCGAGGCCGACGTCCCCGTCGCCGCTGCCGTCTACTCCGGCGACGCCTACGTGCCGCTGGAGTTCTCCCTGGAAACCGCCGGGATGCTGCCCGATTGCCGCACCTGGGTGACCAGTGAGTTCGAGCACAACGGCCTCCGCGTTGGCGAGGCCGTGCTCGACCGCCTCATCGACCTTCTCCACGGACGCCGCTGGCTCTGATCGCCCGCTGGCGCTGCCCGCAGGGTCCACCCGCTCCCCGGAGAGCGTCAGCGGGTAGACCCTCCGGGCAGCACCTCGGACGCCAACGCCTCGACCCGGGCGGTGATGTCGTCGCGGATGAGGTCCATGCGCTCGTCGCCCTCGATGCCGCGGAGGGAGGGCTCGTCGGTGTCCCAGCGCTCGATCTCGGCCCGCATTCCCTCGACGGGCTCGACCTGCGCGTCGTTGCCGAGGATCACCACCCGGTCGGCGCGCTTCAGCAGCTCGGGGTCGATGGCCTTGCTGGTCGCCTCGGCCATCCTCGCCCCGGCCCGGGCGACAGACGCCGCGGACTCGGCGTTGATCTTGCCCTTGGGGTTGGTCCCGGCGGAGTGGATCTCCACGGCGTCCCCGACGTGGGCGCGCATGAGCGCCTCGGCCATCTGGGACTTGCCCCCGTTCGAGACGCAGACGAACAGGACGGTGGGTCGGTCGGTCACGAGAGTGCTCCTCAGCAGTTGAAAGTCAGCGGGTCGGGACGGTCGGGTCGTTCGGGAACAGCTTGGGTGCCAGCCACAGCGACACGTAGATGAGGCCGACGAGGACGGGCACCTCGATGAGTGGCCCCACGACCCCGGCGAGCGCCTGACCCGAGGTGACGCCGAAGGTGCCGATCGCCACGGCGATGGCGAGCTCGAAGTTGTTGCCCGCCGCGGTGAAGGCGACGGTCGCCGAGTGGGCGTAGTCGAGGCCGACGGCCCGCGAGGCAAGCAGCGAGCCGAGCCACATCAGCGAGAAGTAGAGCAGCAGGGGCACCGCGATCCGCACGACATCGAGCGGCCGCGAGGTGATCTCGTCACCCTGCAACGCGAAAAGCAGCACGATCGTGAACAGCAGCCCGTACAGCGCCCACGGACCGAGCTTGGGCAGGAACTCCCCCTCGTACCAGGCCCGGCCCTTGGCCTTCTCCCCGAAGTGGCGGGTCAGGAAGCCCGCCAGCAGCGGGATGCCCAGGAACACCAGCACCGACACGAAGATCGACCAGAACGAGAAGTCGGCCGACGTGGTGGGCAGCCCCAGCCACGTGGGCAGCACCTGCAGGTAGAACCAGCCCAGCGCCGAGAACGCGATCACCTGGAACACCGAGTTGATCGCGACCAGCACCGCCGCGGCCTCGCGGTCGCCGCAGGCCAGGTCGTTCCAGATCAGCACCATGGCGATGCAGCGGGCCAGGCCGACGATGATCAGACCCGTGCGGTACTCGGGCAGGTCGGGCAGCAGCAGCCACGCGAGGGCGAACATCAACGCCGGACCGACGATCCAGTTGAGCACCAGCGACGTGCCCATCAGCTTCTTGTCGGCGGTGACGCGCTGGGTCTCGTCGTAGCGCACCTTGGCCAGCACCGGGTACATCATCACCAGCAGGCCCAGTGCGATGGGCACGGAGATCGAGCCGATCTTCACGGCGTCCAGCGCCTGGTTCAGGCCGGGCACGAAGCGGCCGAGCAGCAGGCCGAGGGCCATGGCCGCGATGATCCAGACCGCGAGGTAGCGGTCGAGGGTGCTCATCTGACGGGCGAGGCTCGCCTGCCGGGGGGAAGTCTGGGTGGACGACACGTCCGCCGCCTTTCATATCGACGATCTTCGATGCACAGCCTGATGCCGATATCGACGTATGTCAATACGTCAGGTACCGTGGGCCCATGGCCCGCACGCTCGACCTCCTCGACACCAGCACCGACGCCTGCGCCACCAGTGCGCCGTCCGTGATGCCGGCCGACCGGGCCACCTGCCTCGCCGACGTCTTCAAAGCGCTCGCCGACCCGACCCGCGTGCGACTGCTCGCCCACATCGCCGCCTCCCCCGACGGCACCGCCTGCGCCTGCCACCTGCCGGACGCCCTCGGCGTCAGCCAGCCGACCCTCAGCCACCACCTCAAGAAGCTGACCGAGGCCGGTCTCATCACCCGCGAGCAGCGCGGCCGCTGGGCGCACTACACCGCCGTCGCCGCGACCCTGGATGTCGCCCGCGACTTCCTCGGCGAGTCGACCCAGGCCGCCCGCTGCTGCTGATCCCTCGGGGTCCCGTCCCCCTACCCAAACACCCCCCGACGACCTACGATCGCGCCATCCACCACGGAGGGGGCGTGATGGACCGACCCGAGGCGCGCGTCCTGTTGCTGGGGCCGGCGGCGATCGAGGTGGCCGGGGTGACCACGCCGATCACCAGCCGCCAGCAAGCCGGCCTCCTCGCCATGCTCGCGCTCAACCCGGGGCGTCCCGTGCCCACGGCCGAGCTGATCGACCGGGCATGGCCCGGCAACCCCCCGGCATCCGCCCCGGCCGCCCTCCGCGTCCAGTTGGCCCGCCTCCGCACAGCCCTGCGGGCCGGCGAGGGGGACCCCCTCCCCCACACGGCCCGCGGCTATGCCCTCGACCCCCTCATCGTCGCCACCGACCTGCGGGACCTCGGGCTCATCCGGCTGCTCCTGGGCGACGAGACCGACCCAGCCGAACGGCTGCGCCTCACCGACCGCTCCCTCGACCTGTGGCGGGGCGAACCGGCGTTCGCCAGCCTTGACGACCAGGAGCTCCGCGTGGAGGGTCAGCGACTGGCCGAGATCCGCCTCGAGCTCGAGGACGCCCGGGCCGACGCCCTCATCCAGGTCGGCCAACACGACCGCGCCTGCGTCGACCTCCTCGGATTGGTCGCCGCCCAGCCGCTCCGGGAGCGACGCAGCCAGCAACTGATGCTGGCCCAGTACCGCTCGGGCCGCCAGGCGGACGCCCTGGCCACCTTCCGCGAACTCCGCGACCGCCTGGTGGAGGAACTCGGCGTCGAGCCGGACCCCGGCACCGCCGACCTCGAGCTCGCCATCCTGCGGCAGGACCCGAGCCTCCTGCCCGAGGCGCAGCGCGCGGCGGCCCGGTCCGCCATCGACGGCATCCCACCCGACCCCGCCACCCTCCGGCCCCCCACTCCCCTGCTGGCCGACCTCCTCACCCGTCGCCTCGCCCCACTCGGCGCGGACGCCCGACGCCTGGCCCTCGTCGCCGCCCTGCTCGACGACGAGGCGACGCCGGAGGTGCTCGCCCGGGCGCTCCACACCACCCCCGGCGAGGTGGAGGCGCTGATCGGCCAGGCCACGGCGTCCCTCGTCTTCGGGCGGGCACCTGGTGGCGCCCCCCGCTGGCAGCCGGAGTTGCGCGACGCCCTCCTGGCCAGCGCCGACGCCGATGAGCGCGCGGTCGCCTCCCACGACGCGGGCGTGGCGCTTGGCGCCTCGGACGCCCCCGGCGCGCTCGTCCGGGCGGCCTGGTTGCTCGTCCGCAGCGAAGCCCCGTGGTCCGTGACCGGTCCGGTCGTGCACCGGGCCCTGAACACGCTGCGCTCCATCCGCGCCGCCGGCCACGGCGCTGACCTGTGCCGGGCGGCCGCCCCCCTCGCCGTGGACGCGGCCGACCGCGCCGACCTGCTCACCCGCCACGCGCGGTCCTTGGGCATGGCGGGGCGGCCGGGCGATGCCGACACCGTGTGGGTCGAGGCGATCGACGCGGCGCGCGAGTCCGGCGACCCGGAGCGTCTCGGCCTCGCGGTCGTCGCGCTCGACTGGGCCTACCGCAGCCACGAGATCTCGCAGGAGCTCGCCCTGGAACGGTTCCGCGAGGCGCTCGACGGGCTCGGCCCCCGGCCCAGCGCCCTGCGCCTCGCCGTCCTGACGTCGTTGCTCCAGATGCTCTCCGAACGCCCCCACGAGCGGGGACCGGTGGCCGAACTGGCGCGCGAGGTCGAGGCCCAGTCGCTGGACCTCGATGACGCCGAGTCGCTCGCCATCGTCCTCAACAACCGGCACACCTTGTTGCGGGGCACCGCCGAGCTGTCCCGGCGCCGCCGCATCGCCGACGCCCTGGACGACGCCGCGTCCCGGACCGCCGAGGTGGACCGCTGGACGCCACGCGTCCACAACGCGCGGCTGCTCGACGCGATGGCGGGCGGCCAGCACGCCCTCATGCCCGACCTGTGCGCCGCCCTGCTGGCCAGCGCCGAGCAACTGCGCTCCCAACGACTGGCCTGGCAGCACGCGCTGATCCAGAGTTGCGTGCACCGGGACCGCGGCAACCACGCCGTCGCCGGCGAGTGGGCCGAGCGCGCGCTGGTGTTGGGCCTGACCGCGGGGTTGCCCGTGGCGGAGCCAGCCCACTCCGCCCACACATTGCTGACCCTGTACCTCACGGGGTCCCTCGCCGGGATGGTGCCCGCGCTCACGGCCTTCGTCGACCAGGGGCCGGGCATCTCCTTGGCCATCGCGAAGGCGCTGCGGGCGCTCGCCCTAGCCCAGGACGGCGACCTCCATCGCGCGGCCGCGGCCGTGGACGCGGAACTCGCCCTGCCCCGGGAGGATCCCCCCGCCGAGTGGACCCCCGTCCTGCTCGGCATCCTCACCGACGCGGCCGGGCTCGTGGGGAGCCGTGCGGCGGCGTCCGACCTGGTGGCTCGACTGGAGCCGTTCGCCGGGCAGTGGCTGACCGCGATGCACGGCCTGTCGTGGGGGCCGGCCGACCGTTGCCGCGGCATCCTGACGGCGGTGCTGGGCGAGGAGCGCCCGGGCATCGGCCTGGTGGCGCAGGCGCGGCGTCAGGCGACCCTCGCGGGGGCGGCCGCGTGGGTGACCCGGTGCGACCTCGACCTGGCCCGGCTCAACCTGACGCGCTCGGACGCCCCTAGCGCAGGATGGGAATGAGGTCCTGCAGCCCCGCGATGGCCATGGCCACCGCGATCGAGGCGACGATCATGCCCATCAGGCGGGTCATGATGACGCGCAGGGTCTCCGACATGCGACGCCCGATGGTGGGTGCGAACCACAGCACCACGAACAGCACGGCAAGCACCGCCGCCAGGGCCAGCGCCACCGCGAGCAGGCCCGGCAGGCCTTCGGCCTGGCCGGTGAACACGATGATGGACGCGATCGTGCCCGGCCCCAGGATCATCGGGAAGGTCAGCGGGTAGAACGAGATGTCACCGCGCGTGTCGGCCGGTTGGGCGTCGGGCACCGCCCGCGTGCGCATGTGGGCCTTCTCGCTGGCGGTGCCCTCGTGGGCCGGGCTGCCACCGTTGAGCATGCCGAGGCCGATGGTCATGAGCACGATGCCGCCGGCGACCCGGAAGTGGCTGACCGAGATGCCGAAGAACACCAGGATCGCCGAACCGCTCGCCATCACCACCACGCTCATGATGAGGCTGTACAGCACGACGCGCAGGCCGGTGCGCCGTTGGCGCGTGTGGTCGTAGGCGTTCGTCAGCGACAGGAACATCGGCAGGGCCACGAACGGGTTCATGACCGCGAAGAACGCACCGAGGGCCTTGACGAACAACGCAGCATCCACGTCGGGCATCGTTTCACATGGGTCGGGTGACTCATGCGCATGCTAATGTATGTGCATGTCGGGGATGGACCGCCGCCTGCAGATCCTGCTGGACGCCGCACGTTACGACCGCGTCGCCGCCGAGGCGGAACGTTCGGGGCGCAGCGTGGCCTCGGTGATTCGTCAGGCCATCGACGTGTGCTACCCAGCAGGGGATGAGGAGCGACTCCACGTCGCCCGGGAGTTGCTGGACCTGAGCGCCCGCCCCCGCGGACGCGACGGCGAAGGGCCGGCCGAGCTCAAGGCCGCACTCGAGGCGGAACTGACCCGCAAGGTAGATGCCTCGTGAGGTCGATCTTCATCGACCCGTCGGTGCTGTTGCTGGCGGTGGGTGGGGCGCACCCGTGGCGTGAGCCGTGCCGCCGGGTGCTGGAAGCTGCCGCCCGGGGCGAGGTGCGCCTCCACCTGAGCGTGGAGGGCGGGCAGGAGTTCCTGTTCCATCGCCTGCGGCGCGGCGACCTCGAGTCGGCCGTGCACGAGTTCGACCTCGTTGACCGACTCGTGGTCTGGCACCCCTTCGACACCGACGTCCTGCACCGGGCACGCGATCTCGTCGCCGCCGGAGGGGTGCGGGGGCGGGATGCCGTGCACGCCGCCACGGCCATGCTGGCCGGGTTCGATGCCCTGGTCAGTTGCGACCGCGACTTCGATGCCGTGCCGGGCCTGAGCCGGGTCGACCCGAGCGATGTGGACTCGTGGTAGGCCGCACGCGGTGATGCGCACCTACGTCATCACCGGGGCCCGCACCGGCGTTGGATGCGGGCCTCGTCGATCACCCCCGCGTGGGCGGGCGCCGGCATCGCGCTCAACGCGGCGGCCCCCGGGCCGACTCAATGTGCGTGCCCGGACGCCCCGGGCTCATGACGCTGCCCCATCAGGTGCAGCACGGCGTGGGCGGCGTCGTCGATGAGGCGGTAGTGCACGAGGCGGCCCTGACGGCGTCCCTCGACCCAACCCTGGTCACGCAACACGCGCAGCGCCTGGGACGCCGCCGTCTGCGTGATGCCCGCCGCGTTCGCCAGGTCGACGACGGGCGAGTCGGGGTGCAGGTGCATGTGGCTCAACAGCGCCAGGCGGGTGGGGTCTGACAGCAGGTCGAAACGACGCGCCCACTCGTTCGTCGGGTCGGGCGGCAGTGACGCGGCATCGAGTTTCGACATTCACCTGCCCTCGTGAGGGTGAGCTGCTACGCTCCCCATCATGTGTCTGAACGGACACATTTCTTCGTGATCGGACGTCGCCATGGTATCGCGCCCCACCCTCGCGCTGGCAGGCCTGTTGACGGCCGCCGCGCTCGCACTGTCGGCCTGCACGGCCCCCTCCGTGCCGCCGGCCGCCGCCGCAACCCAGGACGGCATCGTCCTCGCCGACGGCTCCGACCTGGGCGGCTACAACCCCATCAACGGTTACGGCGAACTCGGCGTCTCCCCGCTCTACGACGGCCTCCTCGCCCTCCACAGCACCAACCCGGACGCCCTCCCCACCTTCGCTCCTGCCCTCGCCACTGCGCTGCCGACACACAACGCGGACTTCACCGAATGGACCGTGCCGTTGCGCTCGGGGGTGACGTTCCACGACGGGACGCCCTTCGACGCCGCCGATGTCATCGCCACCTACGAGGCGGTGCTCGACCCGGCCAGCGCGTCCGAGATCGCCTCGGCGTTCGAGATGATCTCGACCGTCACCGCGACGGGCGACCGGGTGACCTTCACACTGAAGTACCCCTACGCCGACTTCCCGGCGCGGCTGCTGCTGGCGATCGCGCCATCGGAGAAGCTGACCGGGGGTCCGGCGTCCGAGTCGTCGCTCAACCGCGAACCGATCGGCACGGGCCCGTACCAGCTGACCGAACTGACGGCTGACAAGGCCGTGTTCACCGCCAACGCCGACTACTGGGGCGGGGCGCCGCAGGTCGCGTCGCTGACCACGGTGCACCTGCCCGATGACAACACGCGCGCCCTGCGCGTGAAGGCGGGCGAGTTCGACGGCACGAGCATCCCGCCCACCCTGGCGAGCGCTTTCACGGACGCCCCGGGCTTCCGTGTGGTCTCGGCCAAGTCGGCCGACTGGCGCGGCGTCTCGTTGCCGGCCGACTCGGCCTTCACGCGTGACCCCCAGGTGCGCATCGCGCTCAACCTCGCCGTCGACCGCCAAGCCATGCTCGACACGGTGCTCATGGGTCACGGGACGCTCGCCCACACGCCGGTCTCGGCCGTGTACGGCGAGGTGTTCGACCCGTCGGCGGTGTTCGCGCACGACCCCGACGGTGCCAAAGCCCTGCTCGACCGGGCCGGCTGGACGCCGGGGGCGGACGGCGTCCGGGCCAAGGGGGGTGAGCGGGCCGCGTTCACGGTGGCGTACAACCCGTCGGACACGGTGCGGCGCGACCTGGCCACCGCGTTCGCGGCCGACCTGAAGGCGATCGGGGTCGAGGTCACGCTCGAGGCCCTGGGCTGGGACAAGATCGAGCCGCGCATCGGCGACCTCGGCATCCTGCTCGGCGGGGGCGACAAGCCCTACTCGATCGACACGCAGGTGCACGCGGCGCTCCACACGCCGATGGCGGGCACCTCGGTCTGGGACAACCCGGGTCGGTTCGGTACGCCCGCCCTGGACGCCGCGCTCAACCAGGCCCGCCGGACGGCCGACGGGCCGACCCGGACGGCGCTCTACCGCGCGGTGCAGGCCGAGTACCTGACCGATCCGTCCTACGTGATGCTCGTGTTCGTCGACCACACCTATGTGGTGCGCGACGGCGGCTGGCAGCGCGGGCCGCTCACGATCGAGCCGCACGCCCACGGGGTCGCCTGGGGGCCGTGGTGGAACCTGGCCGCGTGGACACGCTGACCGCCGCCGGGCTGGTCGCGGGGCGGCGCGCGCGACGTCGCCGCGAGGTCCGCGGGCTGGTGGGGCGTCGGCTGCTCTGGACCGTGCCGCTGTTGGTGATGATCTCGCTGGGCTTGTTCGTGCTGGCGGACGCCTCGCCCTTCGACCCGCTCGTGGGGTACCTGGGCGACCGATACCAGTTCACGTCGACGGCCCAGCGGGAGGCGATCACCGCCGCCCTGCAGCTCGACCAGGGCTGGTGGTCGGCCTGGACGGCCTGGCTGGCGGATGTCGCGCTCGGCGACCTGGGGCACTCGCGGTCGTACGCCATGCCGGTTGCTTCGGTGGTGGCGGAACGCCTGCCGTGGACGCTGCTGCTGTCGGCGACAGGGCTGGTGATCGCCGTGGCCCTGGGGCTGGCGGGCGGGCTGGTGGCGGCGTTCCGCCCGGGGTCATGGGTCGACCGGGTGGCGTCTGGCTTGGCGCTGATCGCGCAGGCCGTGCCGCCGTTCGTGCTGGCGCTGGCCGCGGTGGTGGTGGGCGCACTGGCGCTGGGGTGGTTCCCGGCGGGTGGGGCGCGCCCGGTGGTCGGTGCGGTGACCTGGGTGGGTGTCGCGCACCACCTGGTGCTGCCGGCGCTCGTCCTCGGGGTGTCGCAGACGCCGTGGCTGCTCCTCACCGTGCGCGCGGAGGCCACGGAGGCGTTGGCGTCCGACCCGGTGCGGGGGGCGGTGACCCGTGGCGTCGGCTGGGCGCAGGTGGTGCGCGGGCACGTGCTGCCGGCCGCGCTGGTGCCGTTGGTGACGTTGGTGGGTGTCAGGCTGCCGGAGCTGATCGTGGGCGCCGTGCTCGTGGAGGAGGTCTTCGCGTGGCCGGGTCTGGCCGCCGCGCTGGTCACCTCGGCCCGGACGCTCGACCTGCCCCTGCTCGCCTTCCTGACCGTGACGAGCACGGCGTTGGTGCTGCTCGGCTCACTGCTGGCCGACCTCGCCTACCTGGCGATCGACCCCCGGGTGCGGGCCGATGACTGACAAGCTGGCCCGCGCGAGCCTGGTCGCGCTGGGGGTGGTGGTGCTCTACGCCGTGGTCGCGCCGATGCTGGCGCCGGCGGCCTGGCACGAGGTGTCGCTGGCAGCGGCACGGCGGGCGCCGTCGTGGGCGCACTGGTTCGGCACCGACAACGCCGGGCGCGACCTCTTCGTGCGGGTCGCCCTCGGGCTGCGGGTGAGCCTGCTCATCGCGGTGGTGTGCGCTCTGGTGTCCACCGTGCTGGGCGTGCTCGTGGGCACGATCGCGGCGGCCGCGGGCGGGGTCGTCGACAGCGTGCTGATGCGGTTCACCGACGCCACCAACGCGCTGCCCCACCTGTTGCTCGGCATCGTGATCGTGGCGTTCTTCCCCGGCAACCTGGTCGCGATCATCGCGTCGATCTCGTTGACGCACTGGCCGCAGGTCGCCCGCATCGTGCGGTCGGTCGCCCTCACGACCCACCGCATGGAGTTCGTGGACGCCGCCTACCTGACCGGGGCGTCCCGGGGGTTCGTGGTGGCGCGGCACCTCATTCCGGCGGCGGCCGGCCAGGCGGCGGTCGCGCTGGTGCTGCTGCTGCCGCACGCCATCTGGCACGAGTCGACGCTGTCGTTCCTGGGGCTGGGGCTCGCGCCGGATCGCGCCTCGCTCGGTACCCTGCTGGCGATCTCACGGGGCGAGGTGCTGATCGGCGGCTGGTGGACGTTGGCGTTCCCCGCGCTGGCACTGGTGGTGACGACGTTGGCGGTGTCAGGGGTCGCCCGCGCGTTGCGGCACCGGTTCGCCCCCCAGGCCCTGGCGCGGGTGGCGTGATGCGCGCGCGTGTGGCGGGGCTGAGCCTGCGCATCCCGACCACGGTGGCCGGACGCCGCGCGTTCGTCCACGCCGCGACCGACGTCTCGTTGTCGCTGGCGGCCGGGCGGGTGCACGCGCTCGTCGGCGAGTCCGGGTCGGGCAAGTCGATGCTGGCCTCGACGTTGACGGGCTTGCTCCCCGCCGGAACGTCGGTGCGGGGCACGGTGGAGGTGGACGGACGCGACGTCACGGCGTCCCTGACCCGGCCGCGGGACCGGGTGTGGACCGAGCTGCGGGGTCACGTGGTCGGGGTGGTGCCGCAGTCGGCGGCGACGTCGTTCACGCCGACCCGGACGATCGGTCGCCAGTTGGAGGAGACCGTGATCGCGCTCGGTGGGGCGCTGGACGCCGAACGCTTGGCCTCGGCCGCCCACCTGCCGAGTTGGGCGTTGGAGGCGTACCCGCACGAGCTCTCGGGCGGACTCGCGGCGCGAGCGGGGCTCGCCGGGGCGCTCGCGGGCCAGCCGTCGATCCTGCTCGCCGACGAGCCGACGGCCTCGCTCGACCCCGCGTTGTCGGCCCAAGTGCTGGGGTTGCTGCGCGCCCAGGCCGATGGCGGCGTCGCGGTGCTGCTCATCACCCACGACCTGGCTGGCCTGCTCGACGGCGGCTGGGCCGACGACGTCTCGGTGATGCACGACGGGCGCCTGGTGGAGCAGGGGGTGGCCGGGCAGGTGCTGGAGCGGCCCGAGCACCCCTACACGCGCACGCTGCTCGACGCGTTGCCGCGCAACTGGGCGGCGGTCGCCCGGTGAGCCTGATCGCCACGAACATTCGGGCCGGCTACGACGGACGCGTGGTGCTCGACGACGTCTCCTTCACCCTCGCGCCCGGCGAGACCGTCGGGCTGTACGGGCCGTCGGGCGTCGGCAAGTCGACGCTGGCCCGGGTGCTCGCGGGGCTGCTGCGCCCCGATGCCGGCGCGGTGATCTGCGACGGCGCCCCGGTCGTCACGCGTCGGGGGCGCATGTCGGGCCACGTGGCCATGCTGTTCCAGTCGCCGCGCCGCTCGTGCAGCCCACGGATGCGTCTGGGTGACCTGGTCGCCGAGCCCCTGCGGTTGCGCGGGACGCCCGACACAGCGGCCCGGGTGGCCGAGGTCGCCCGCGAGGTCGGTCTCTCCCCCGACCTGATGGGACGCCTCCCCGCCGAGGTCAGCGACGGCCAACTCCAGCGGGCAGCGCTCGCGCGAGCGTTGGCGTCCGAACCTGGCTACCTGATCTGCGACGAGGCCACCACCATGCTGGACGCCCTCACCACGGCGTCCGTCGTGGCAGTGCTGAAGCGCCGCGCCGAGGCCGGATTGGGCGTGCTGGCGATCAGCCACGACCGCGAACTGCTGGACGCCTGGGCCGACCGGGTCGTCCCACTCGTCCGCGACCGGGAATGAACCGAGGCGCGCATTCAGCGGGCCGGCTTCACGTCCCGGTCGAGGCGGTACAGGAAGGCGGCCATCGCGTCGCGCGTGATCGGCTGGGTCGGTTGGAATCGCCCGTCCGGCCAGCCCGTGGTGATGCGCTGGGCGGCCAGCCACGTCACCTCCTTGTAGAACTGGTCGCCCGGCCCGATGTCGGTGAAGGGGCTGCGCGCCGGCGGGGTGAACGTGGGGCTGCCGGCGTAGCGGTAGAGGAACGCCGCCATGGCGTCACGGTTCACCCAGTCGACCGGGTGGTAGGTGCCGTCGGGGAATCCCGTCGGGAATCTACTCCGAACAACGCCCCTTGTCAGTCAGGTCAGGTTGCCGAATGACTCCTGCCGGAACGACGACGTCCCCCGGGCTGATGCCCGGGGGACGTGCGTGGCGCGCTTGGAGGGACTCGAACCCCCAACCTTCTGATCCGTAGTCAGATGCTCTATCCATTAAGCTACGAGTGCTGGGCGCTTGCGCGATTAATCACTTTAGCGCACGGCCGGCACTAGACCCAAATGCTGCCGCCACCGATGGCCAATGGCCGACCCGGGCAGATCCTCCGGGAGCATCATCGGACTCAACCTCGACTGCCGGCCACCAGCCGACCATCCGAACCCACCGCCCCGAAAGCAAGTAGCCCCGAACCTACGA
>CALMPQ010000047.1 GCA_937872005.1 uncultured Propioniciclava sp. | reverse complement strand
AAGAAGGCCGCCGCCGCGGCGGCCGAGCGGGTCGAGCGGGCCGGGCTCGTCGACGGCTACCAGAAGCTCAAGCGCGAACTCGGCGCGGTCGAGTTCGCCGACCAGATGGGTGTGGCCGCCGAGTTGGCCCGGCGCGTCCCGGCGGTGTCGGCCCTGCTGCGGGAGCAGTTCGCGGTGGTGTTGCTGGACGAGTACCAGGACACCTCGTCCGCCCAGGCCGAGTTGCTCAAGGCCCTCTTCTCCGGGGATGCCCCGGGCGCCGGCCGAGGCCACCCGGTGACCGCCGTCGGCGACCCCTGCCAGGCGATCTACGGCTGGCGCGGTGCGGCGGCCGCCAACATCATCACGTTCGCCACCGAGTTCCCGCGGGCCGATGGCACCCCGGCGACGCCGTATGCACTCACCGTCAACCGTCGCTCGGGCCAGACGATCCTGGACGCGGCGAACGTCCTGTCCGCACCCCTGCGCGAGGACAAGGAACTGCAGTGGGACGGCATCGACACCGACCTCGTCGCCCCCGAGGGCACGCCGCCCGGTGACATCCGGGTGGCCAGCTTCGACACGTGGCCCGGCGAGGTGCGCTGGCTCGCCGACGACATCGCCGCCACCCACGACGCCGGGGTCGTGAAGCGGTGGTCCGACATCGCCGTGCTGGCCCGGCGCAACGCGCACATCCGGCCGGTGTATGCCGAGCTGGTGGCCCGTGGCATCCCCGTCGAGATCGTGGGCCTCGACGGCCTCCTGCAGGTGCCCGAGGTCGCCGACGTCGTCGCCGTGCTCCGCGTCCTGGGCGACGCGACCGCCAATCCTGACCTCGTCCGGGTGCTCACCGGGCCGCGCTGGGCGATCGGCCCCGCCGACTTGGCCGCCCTCGGACGCCGCGCGCGCGAGTTGGCCGGCGCCCCCTTCTGGGACGAGGTCCCCGCCGCCGAGGAGATCGCCCGCATCATCGACACCACCGAGGCCGCACACGCGCCCAGCCTCGCCGAGGCGCTCGCCGACCCCGGCACCGAGGGCTACACGCCCGAGGGACGTCGCCGCCTGGCCGCCTGCGCCGCCGAGCTGGCCGCGCTGCGTCCGCACGCGGGCGGGCCGGTGACCGACCTGGTGCGACGCGTCATCACCACCCTCGGCCTCGAGGTCGAGCTGGCGATCCGTGGCCCCGGGGGCACCCGCCAACTCGACGCCTTCGTCGCCCAGGTCTCGGGCTACACCGATGTCGACGGCGACGGGTCGCTGACCGGGCTGCTGGCATGGCTGGCGGCCGAGGAGGAGCGCGGCGTGGGTCTGGAGCAGGCGGTGCCCACGGCGTCCGACTCGGTGAAGCTGCTGACGATCCACAAGGCCAAGGGCCTGGAGTGGGAGGCGGTCTACCTACCGGCCTTGGCCGACAAGGTGTTCCCGAGCGACCGGGTGCAGGGCAACTGGCTGAGCGCGTCCGGCGTGCTGCCCGCCGACCTGCGCGGCGATGCCGCGAACGTGCCGCAGCTCGGTGACGTCTCCGATGCCGCCAGCAAGGCCTACGCCCAGGCACTCAAGGACGAGGCCCGCCGCGCCGACGACCGGCTGGCCTACGTCGCGGTCACGCGCGCCCGGCAGCACCTCGTCGCCACGACCCACGCCTGGAGCGACCTGAAGAAGCCGCGCGACTACTCGCCGTACCTGCGGGTGCTGGAGGGGTTTGCGGCCGAGGTCACGCACGAGCAGGTCTCCGAGACCAACCCGCTGCTCGGCGAAGGCCGCGGCTTCCCGTGGCCCACCCCCTTGGACGCCGCCGCCCGCGCCCGCCGCGCCGAAGCCGCGGCGTCCGTGGAACGCGCCCGGGCGGGCACCCAGCCCGACCCCGACGGCCTGCTGCTCGACGAGGCCGCCGTGGTCGCGACGTGGGACGCCGCGGCCGACCAGTTGCTGGCCGAGGCGCGCCTGCGCCGCGCCGACGCGGGGGTGGCCCTGCCGCCCTACCTGTCGGCCACCGCGCTGATCGCACTCGAGACCGACGCCGACGGCTACCTCGCGGGGCTGGCCCGGCCGATGCCCTCACCGCCCCGCAAGGCGGCGCGCGTGGGGGAGCTGTTCCACGCCTGGCTGGAGCGCCGGTTCGGAGCCACCCCCGCCCTGCTGGAGGATCCCGACGAGGACGTCGCTGGCGACACCGACTTGGCCCAGCTCGTGGCGGCGTTCGAGGCCGGCCCGTTCGCGGACCGCATCCCGGCCGCGACCGAGGTTCCGTTCTCGCTGTTCCTCGGCGGTCAGGTGGTCCGCGGGCGCATCGACGCGGTCTTCACCGACCGTGGCCGGCACGAGGTCGTCGACTGGAAGACCGGCCGCGGCCGGGCCAACCCCCTCTAGCTCGCGGTCTACCGGCTGGCCTGGGCCGAGCTGAACGGGCTCGCGGTCGACGACGTCGAGGCGTTGTTCTTCGACGTGGCCCAGGGCACGCTGGTGCGGCCGTCGGGGCTGCCTGACCGCGGGGGCCTCGAGCGTCTGGTGGGCGCGCTGGCCCGGGGCTAGGTTGGGGCCATGGAACCGTGGGTCTCGACGAGCCGCCTCGAGCGGGCGCTGGACGGTCGCCTCGACGACGCGTGGGTCGCGGGATTGTGGGCGGAGCAGACCGCCAAGGTGATCGGCGTCGACGACCGGTCCAACGTGTCGTCCGACGACACCGGTGATCGCCTGCGCTGGATCACGCCCGGCGGGCCCTACGACCCCGAGCACCACTTCCTCATCGGCACCGTCGAGGGCCAGCCCTGGTTCGCGGTGGCGGCAACGCCCGAGGGGCCGTCGGCGTCCCTGCGCCAGCTCGGTGGCGTGCTGCCCGAGACCGAGGCCGACATCGCCACCACCGCCGTCGCGCTGGTCAACTGGCACCGCGTCGCGCCCTACTGCGGGCAGTGCGGCACGCTCACCCAGGTGCGCGAGGGCGGCCACATGCGCTGGTGCGAGAACTGCCAGCGGGCCCGGTTCCCGCGCACCGACCCGGCCGTCATCGTGGCGATCCTCGACGAGTCCGGACGCCTCCTGCTCGGCCACCACGCCGGCTGGGACCCGACCCGCGTCTCGATCCTGGCGGGGTTCGTCGAGGCGGGGGAGAGCCTCGAGATGGCGGTGCACCGTGAGATCCGCGAGGAATCGGGCCTTGAGCTGTCGGCCCTGCGCTACGTCGGCAGCCAGCCGTGGCCATTCCCGCGCTCGCTGATGCTGGGCTTCGTGGCCCGGGCGGTCGGCGCCGAGATCGTCGTCGACGGAGCCGAGATCGAGTGGGCCAACTTCTACACCCCCGACGAGGTCGAGCGGCTCGTCGAGTCGGGTGAGCTGACCCTGCCCCTGCGGTCGTCCATCGCGTCGCGGATCATCACGGCCTGGCGTGAGGGACGCCTCCGCGCATGATCATCCTGGTGGCGCGCTTGCTCGGGGCGGCCCGTGGGCTGCTGCGTGCCAGCGGCACGGCGCGGATCGACCGGGCGTACACAAGGGCCTTCGCACGTATGCCGCTGGGAACTCCTGATGAGTGGGGGATACTGGAAGACTTCGTTGACGCGGCGGCACGGGTGCGCTGAGGACGACAGGCCCAAGGGGTGCCTATGCTTGGCTGGCTCATCGCGCCGACCACCAGGAGAACGAATGACGCACGCCGCCGACAGCCATGACGTGATCCGCGTGCAGGGCGCGCGGGTGAACAACCTGCGCGACGTCACGATCGACATCCCCAAGCGTCGGCTCACCGTGTTCACGGGGGTGTCGGGTTCGGGCAAGTCCTCGCTCGTGTTCGACACGATCGCCGCCGAGAGCCAGCGCCTCATCAACGAGACCTACTCGGCGTTCGTGCAGGGCTTCATGCCGACCCTCGACCGCCCCGACGTCGACGTGCTCGACGGGCTCACGACCGCGATCGTCGTCGGCCAGGAGCGGCTGACCCCCAACATCCGCTCCACGGTCGGCACGGTCACGGACGCCAACGCCCTGCTCCGCATCCTGTTCAGCAAGCTGGCCACCCCGCACATCGGGTCGCCGCAGGCCTTCTCGTTCAACGTTCCCTCGGTCACCGGCGGGGGCGCAGTCAAGGTCGACAAGGGGGCCGGCGCGACGAAGGTGGTCAAGCAGTTCACCGGCGTCCAGGACAAGACCACGCTGGTGAAGGCCC
>CALMPQ010000046.1 GCA_937872005.1 uncultured Propioniciclava sp. | reverse complement strand
GGGCTGGGCAAGACCCACCTGCTGCACGGCATCGGGCACTACGTGCGGCAGTACTTCCCGCAGGTGCGGGTCAAGTACGTCTCGACCGAGGAGCTCACGAACGACTTCATCAACGCGATTTCGGAGAACCGGACGGTGGAGTTCCGGCGGACCTATCGCGACATCGATGTCCTGCTGATCGACGACATCCAGTTCCTGGAGTCGAAGATCCAGACGCAGGAGGAGTTCTTCCACACGTTCAACACGCTGCACAACGCGCAGAAGCAGATCGTGATGACCTCCGACCGGCCGCCGAAGGCCTTGGAGGCGCTGGAGCCGCGGTTGCGCTCGCGCTTCGAGTGGGGGTTGCTGACCGACATCCAGCCGCCCGACCTCGAGACGCGCATCGCGATCCTGCGGAAGAAGGCGACCGCCGAGAACCTCGTCGCCACCCCCGAGGTGCTGGAGTTCATCGCCGACAAGATCGCGACGAACATCCGCGAGTTGGAGGGTGCGCTGATCCGTGTGACGGCGTTTGCGTCGTTGAACCACCAGCCGGTCGACCTGCGCCTGGCCGAGGAGGTGCTGAAGGACCTGATCCCCGAGGGGGTCGAGGCCCAGATCACGCCGCCGCTGATCATGAGCCAGACGGCCAATTACTTCAACATCACCGTCGACGACCTCTGCGGCCCGGCGCGCACCCACGTGCTGGTGACCGCGCGCCAGATCGCCATGTACCTGTGCCGCGAGCTCACCGACTTCTCCCTGCCGGCGATCGGGCGCCTGTTCGGTGGCCGCGACCACACGACGGTGATGCACGCGAACAAGAAGATCCGCCAGCTGATGTCAGAGCGCCGCACGATCTACAACCAGGTCACCGAGCTCACCAACCGCATCAAGCAGGCGGCTTCGGCTCGCTGATTTCCCTGCGGGGGAACCCGGGAACCCGTGACCCAACCTGAGGAAGTTCTCCCCAACAAACCTGTGGACAAGTGGATCGTTCTGTGGAAACCCCTCAGCGGCTCGAAACGCCTCCACAAATCCTCCCCGTGTAATTTCGGGTTCCCCACACCGGCGTCCCACCACGAAACGCCGAGCCGACACCGGCAAACGGCAGCTGTCCACCGAATCCACAGCCGTTAGTACGACAAGGAAAAGAAAGGCATCTCCATCTCTTCAACCTCACGACCCTGCCCACGTGTGGGTAACCAACCCAGCACGCCCAGCAGGATAGGATCGAACAGCAGCCACCCTCACCAGCAGTAGGGTGCCGTTGAACCGTGACCTGGGAGCAGGAGCATCAGTGAAGATTCGTGTCGAGCGTGACATCCTGGCCGACGCCGTCCAGTGGGTGGCCCGCAGCCTGCCGAACCGGCCGAGCGTGCCGATCCTGGCCGGCCTGCGCATGGAGGCGTCCGGCAACCAGGTCGTGCTGAGCTCCTTCGACTACGAGACCTCCGCCAAGGTCACCATCGCCGCCGACGTGCAGGACGAGGGCGTCGCCCTGGTCTCCGGCCGGCTGCTCGCCGACATCGCCCGCAGCCTGCCCGCGAAGCCGGTCGACCTCGACGCCGACGCGTCCCGCATGGAGATCACCTGTGGTTCGGCGCGCTTCACCCTGCAACTGCTCCCCGTGGGCGAGTACCCCGACCTGCCCGAGATGCCCGTCTCCACCGGCACCGTCACCCCCGAGAATTTCGCCCAGGCCGTCTCCCAGGTGGTCGTCGCCGCCGGCCGCGACGAGCTGCTCCCGGTGTTCACCGGGGTCCGCGTCGAGATCGAGGGTGACACCCTGAGCCTGCTCGCCACCGACCGCTACCGCATGGCGCTCAAGGAACTCCCCTGGAACCCGACCTCGCGCAACACCGAGGCGGCCGCGCTCGTTCCGGCGAAGGTGCTCGCCGAGTCCTCCAAGTCGATGACCCAGGGCGACAAGATCTCCCTGAGCCTCTCCTCCGGTGAGTCCGGCGACGGCCTCATCGGCTTCGAGGGCGCGGGGACCAACGGCGTCCGCCAGATCACGACCCGCCTGCTCGATGGGGAGTTCCCGAAGGTCCGCCACCTGATGAACGTGCAGCCGGCCCTGACCGTGCGCGCGAACACCTCCGAGATCGTGGCCGCCGTCAAGCGCGTCGCCCTGGTCGCTGAGCGCAACACCAGCCTGCGCATGATGATCAACGACGACCACATCACGCTCGAGGCCGCCACCGGCGACCAGGCCCAGGCCGTCGAGGCCGTCGAGGCGACCGTCGTCGACGAGACCGGCAACGGCCTGGCCATGAACGCCGCCGGCTTCAACCCGCACTACCTGCTCGACGCCCTCAACGTGCTCGACACCCCGTATGTGAACTTCGCCTTCACCGCGCCCGGCAAGCCCTGCCTGCTGACGCCGCTGGTCGAGCTCGACGGAGACCCGTCGCCCGACTACAAGCACGTCATCATGCTCATGCGCCTGCCCCAGTGACTTGTACGTCACCCAGCTGAGCCTGGCGGACTTCCGCTCCTGGGAGTTCGCCGAGCTCACGCTCGAACCCGGCGTCACGACGCTCACCGGCCGCAACGGCCAGGGCAAGACCAACCTCGTCGAGGCGGTCGAGTACCTGGCCACGCTCGGCTCCCACCGCGTCAGCTCGGACGCCCCGCTCATCCGGTTCGGCGCCCCCCGGGCCATCGTCCGGGCACGCGTCCAGGCCGGGCTCGACGACCCCCGCGCGCTCGCCCTCGAGGTGGAGATCCACCAGGGGCGTGCCAACAAGGCCACCCTGAACCGTGGGCCGCTCCGCCGTGTCCGCGACATCCTGGGCGCGCTGCGCGTCGTCCTCTTCTCACCCGAGGACCTCGCCCTGGTCAAGGGCGACCCCGCCGACCGCCGCCGCTTCATCGACGATCTGCTCACCCAGCGCTGGCCGCGGCTGGCCGGGGTCCGCGCCGACTATGACCGCGTGCTGCGCCAGCGCTCGATGCTGCTCAAATCCCTCTCCGGACGCCGTGGCTCCACCTCCCCCGACGCTGCCGCGACCCTCGACGTCTGGGACGACCAGCTCGCCGCCCTCGGCGCCGAGATCGTCGCCGCCCGGCTCCAGACCCTCGCCGAGATGGCACCCTTCGTCGCCGAGGCCTACCTCGCCATCGCGCCCAGCAACAACGACGCCGTCGTCGCCTACAAGTCGAGCTCGCTCGGCCTCGACCCCGGCCCGGGGGAGGCCCTTCGACAGGGTCAGGGACCGGAGGACCCGGCGGAACTGACCGAGCACCTCAAGCAGCGCATGGTTGAGCGCCGCCACGAGGAGATCGCCCGGGGCGTGACGCTCGTCGGCCCGCACCGCGACGACCTCGTGCTCTCCCTGGGGCAGCTGCCAGCCAAGGGGTATGCGAGCCACGGCGAATCCTGGTCGTTCGCCCTCTCGTTGCGCCTCGGCGCCTACGCACTCCTGCGCGCCGACGGGGTCGAGCCCGTGCTGATCCTCGACGACGTGTTCGCCGAGCTCGACGAGGTGCGCCGCGAGCGCCTGGCCGAGCGCATCGCCGGTGCCGAGCAGGTGATCATCACCGCGGCGGTCGCCTCCGACGTCCCCGAATCCCTGGCCGGCAAGCGCTGGATCATCAACGAGGGAACTGTCACGCTGGACGAGTCATGAGTGACCCCGAGGACGCCGAGGAGGTCCCGTTCGACCCGACGGGGCTTGACCTCGCGCGCCAGATCGCTGCGGCCGCCGGACGCCACGTCCCGGCACCCCAGACCTCCAAGCCCCGGAAGAAGGCCAACCCGCGGGGCAGGGCGTCCGGCAAGGAGCGGGGGGAGCCGCTCAGCCTGGGCCAGGCGCTCGAGGGCGTCATCGAGGACCGCGGGTGGGGCACCCAGGTCAACGTGCACCTGCTGCTGGGCCGCTGGCCCGAGCTGGTGGGGGACGCCGTCGCCGAGCACTCCACGCCGGAGGCCTACCGCGACCGGGTGCTCGTCGTGCGCACGACCTCGACCAACTGGGCCGCCCAACTACGCCTGATGGCGCCGCAGATCGTCGCGAAGATGAACGACACGCTCGGCCAGGGCACGGTGAAGCGCGTCCAGATCCTGGGGCCGGAGGCCCCGAGCTGGCGCCATGGGCCGCGTTCGGTGAAGGGGCGCGGCCGCCACAGCGCCTGATGCTCGCTGATAAAGGCA
>CALMPQ010000045.1 GCA_937872005.1 uncultured Propioniciclava sp. | reverse complement strand
TCCTGGCCAGCACCATCATCTGCCTACGAGACCAGTTACGCGACACGCCCTAGGCGATGTCGGCGGGGCGGCGTCCGGTGACCAGGAAGACGCCGTGCTCGTGGTCGACGCCGTTCTTCGTCTTCACCAGGCGGTCGACGGTGCGCTCGGCGACCTCGGTGTAGCCCAGCGCGGCCAGGTCGGCGGCGAGCGCATGGCGGTCGATGCCGCGGTGGCCGGTGAAGTCGTCGTCGTGGAAATGGTTGTCCGGGTCGGCGTCCAGGTCGGCCAGGGCGACCCACCCGCCGGGCCGCACGCTCGCCGTGAGGTTCGCCAACACGGCATGGGTGTCGGGGATGTGGTGCAGCGCCATCGCCGAGTACGCCAGGTCGACGGGGTGGGGGAGCGGTGCGTGCGTGAGGTCGTGGCGCACCACGGTGAAGCGGCCGGGATCGGACGCCGCTCGCTCGCGCGCCACCTCCAGCATGCCGGTTGAGACATCGGCCAGCGTCACGTGCCCGAGCCGGCCGGCCAACTCCCAGGTGAGCAGGCCGGTGCCGCACCCGTAGTCGAGGGCGCTCGCGCCGTCCAACGGCACGACCTCCGCTATCGCCTCGGCGATGCGCTCCGTTCTGGCGACCTTGTCCGGGGTGTCCCACGACCGGGCGGCGGCGTCGAAGTGGCTTTCCATGGCGTCATCCTGCCACCGGCCCGGGCGGCCGCAGGCGGTCGCCCGTCGTGGGTGCGGGAAGAGCTACGTTCGGGTCAACTCGGCGAGGAAGCCGAGCACGGCCGGGACGACCGCGGTCGGACGGTCGCGCTGCACCCAATGTCCGGCGTCCGGCACCACCAGCAGCCGGGCGTCCGGGATCGCCGCGGCGGCGTCCCTGGCGCGTCCGACCGGAACACCCGCGTCGCGTTCCCCATGGACGAGCAGGACGGGGATCGCGATCGAGTGGAGGCGGTCGGAGTAGTTGGTTCTCGTCCGCCGCCACAGGAGTTGGTCGCGCTGCCACTGCTCGAAGGCCACGCCGGCGTAGGGGCGTCGGGCCTCGACCATGACGGCGTCCAGCAGTTCCGCGGTCCGCGCCTCGGGGTTGCGGACGATGGCGCGAAGCGCACCGTCCATCTTCCGGCGGTCGGCGGCGTAGAACCGCGTCAGGTGGCGGAGGACGCCGGTGCGCAACAGCACCCAGGTCAGCAGGTGCGCCGGCAACCTGAAGGGGCCCTCGAACTGCCGGTCCATCAGCCCGTAACTCCCTAGCAGGATCGCGCCCCTGGCCCCGGCCGCCGCGGCGAGCAGGTGCCCGATCGCGATCCCCCCGCCGAGCGAGAGGCCGCCCACGACGTAGTCGCGCAGTCCGAGCGCCTCGACGAGTTCTGCGACGTACGCCACCAGACGCTCCTGTGTCGCCGTCCAGCCGACCGGCGGGCTCTCGCCGTAGCCCGGATGATCGGGGGCGATCACCCGATAGCCCGCCTGTGCCAGGTCGCGCCCCAACCCACCCCAAGAGAGTTCCGCGCAGTCCACCCCGCCGCCGTGCAGCAGCAGGACGTCGGCCCTGGGTTCCCCCTGCGGCAGCCATTCCAAGTAGGACACCCGTCCCCAGTCGAACTCGATCCACAACCGTTGTCTCGCCATCGACCCCTCCTCGACCGAGGACTCAGGGCTCTTCGTCCGGCTCAGCCTGCGGTTCCTCGACGGTTGCACGCGCGCCGGGCCTGGGACGGAGCCACCCTCCGATCCTGCCGGCGACCCTCGCGCCGGCGTCCGCAACGTCGGCGGCAGCCCCGGTTGCCGCCTTGGCTGCGGCGCCCGCCGCGTCGGCCCCAGCCTTGGCGGCGACACCCACCGCGTCGGCTCCGGCCTTGGCAGTGCTTGACGCCGCGCCCGCGATCACTGCCCCAGCGCTCTCGACGGTCTTGAGGGCGCGAGGCTTGTCCGGAACTCCGTCGCCGTCCAGGTCCACCGACTGGAACGCCCGGACCGTGTCGGTGCCGAACCGCCGGGCGGCGTCGACACCGTCCGCCCCCGTCTTGGCGGCGACGTTCCAGACGTCTCCGACCGCGGCCGCCCATCGTCTCGCCTCGAGGGACCGGCCGTCTCCGGCCAGCCCGAGGCGCTGCTGGAACTCGACGACCCCTGCCGCGACCTCGTTGCTCGATCTGACGATGGCCGGCGATGCGATGGGATGGGTCAGCACCTCGGTGTTCGCGCGGCGAGCGGCGTCCTGCATCCGGCTCAGCAGGTGGACGGTGCTGCGTGAAATGAGTTCGAGCCGGTTCCGCCTGGCGATACGCAGGGCCGTGCGGTGTTGGTCGAGTTCGTCCGGGGAGGCGTCCAAGACCCGGTCGAGTTCGAGTACGGCGACGGCGTCCTGCAACTGAAAACAGCGCGCCAGGACGGCGAGCCACTCCCGCACCTTGACTTCTGCTTCCCTCGCCGAACTGGCGAGTTCGCCCATGTCGGCCTTGCGTTCGATCTTCTCCGCGACCGCGTCCAGTTGGCGAAGCGCGTAGGCCTGGGTGCGCGCGATAGTCGTGGCAGTGCCCTGCACCTTGGACCACGTGACCTCGCTGACGCGGCCGACACCGTCCCGGATGGTCATCGCTTCCTCGATCACGAGGCCCACCCCGATCATGTCGGCGTGCACCGCGTCCTTCTGCGCGCGAAGGATGTCGTCGACCTTCTCGTCGATCGCGGCGAGATAGTCAGTGATCTCGTCCATCATCTGTTGCATGGCGACCTGCGCCATGATGCCCGCAGCACCGGCCAGTACCGCAGGATTGGTGAGCATCGACGTGGGCGCGCGGACGATCTGAATCCAGGACTGGGTGGACCCCCGCGGTCCGATCATTGCGTGGCTGACCCCAGGCGTGTTGGTGGGCGTCAGTCCGAACTTGGCGACCTTCTCGGCGGACTCGGCGGTGAGCTGCACCCACCGGCCGGAGTTGGCCGCGACCGCCGAGTCGAGATGGAGAGCTCCGGCTGGAACTCCCAACACTGGCTGGAGTTGCTTCCCGAGATCCCGTGACACCGCCCGATCCATGCCCTCTGACGCAAGGAACCGCTCGATCTCCGTGGCCTCTCCGAGGACTGCCAGCCCCTCGCCGTCGCTGATCAACTGGAGTCCCCGTCCGGCTCCGGGCGCTTCAAGCATCGGGGCTGGTCCGTCTTCGGTCATGTCAGTGGCCGGGGCCGCACGGCGGCCCTCGTGGGGTGGGAAGACTCCGGGGCTGGTCGCGTCTGCCTGTGGTGAGGGACAGTAGAGCTGTGGACAACGGTCGACCTCGAACACTTCCTCGTGCGTGTGAGCCAGAAGGTCAGTGTGAGGTGGGGGGCTGCCACGGG
>CALMPQ010000044.1 GCA_937872005.1 uncultured Propioniciclava sp. | reverse complement strand
TGACCGCACACCTGTGAAAGGATCGAACGGTGCGCGTCGTCCCTGATCCCTACCTGCCCAGCCACGGGGACCTCCGGTACACGGTCGAGCACTACGCCCTCGCCCTGGACTACCGCCTGCCCACCAACCGCCTCGACGCGGTGGCCACGCTGCGTGTGCGCGCCCTCGAGAAGACGGACGCCCTCCGCCTCGACCTCAGCGGCCTCCACGTCGACCGGGTGAAGGTCGACGGGGGCAAGCCGAAGAAGTACGCCCACAAGGAGCGGGTGCTCACGATCAAGCTCCCTGCCCCCGTGGCGGCAGGCGACACGACCACGGTCGAGGTGACCTACTCGGGCAAGCCCGGTCCGGTTCCCGGCGCCCACGGCCCGGCCGGATGGGAGGAGCTGACCGACGGCGTCCTCGTCGCGTCACAGCCCTACGGCGCCCCCTCGTTCTACCCGTGCAACGACCGGGCCGATGACAAGGCGTCCTACCGCATCGCGGTCACCACCGACTCCGAGTACACGGTCGTCGCCACCGGACGCCCCACGTCCACCACCACGCGCGCCGGGCGCACGACCTGGGTGTTCGAGGAGGGGGCGCCCACGGCGTCCTACCTCGTCAGCGTGGCGATCGGACGCCTCACCGGCCAGCGCCTGCCCGGCGCGGGCGGGCGCACGGAGGTGTTCCGCCCGCGGGGCCGCGCGATCCCGCCCACCTCACCGCTGCTGCGCCTCCCGGCGATGCTGGCGGCCCTGGAGGGCTGGTTCGGGCCCTACCCCCTGCACTCCTACCGGGTGGTCGTCGTCGACGAGCCCCTGGAGATCCCGCTCGAGGCGCAGGGGATGGCCAGCTTCGGCACCAACCACCTGCCCGACGACTGGGACAACGAGCGCCTCGTCGTGCACGAACTGGCCCACCAGTGGTTCGGCAACAAGGTCACATCGGGTCTGCTGCGCGACATCTGGCTGCACGAGGGGTTCGCCTGCTACACCGAGTGGTTGTGGTCGGAGGTGCGCGGGCTGGGCACCGCCAACGAGCACGCGATGCGGCACTGGCGCGCGCTGCCGATGCAGAGGCAGGCCACACCCCTGGCCGACCCCGGCATGCCGGCGATGTTCGACGACTGGGTCTACAAGCGGGGCGCCCTCACGCTGCACGAGCTGCGCGCCGCGCTGGGTGACGACGCGTTCTTCGAGGTCTGCCGCACATGGGTCGCCGAGCACGACGTGGTCTCGACCGGCACGTTCGTCGACCACGTCGCCCGGGTGACGGGCACCGACCAGTCCGGGCTGCTGTCGGCCTGGCTCGACGAGGTCACCCTGCCCGCCTGCCCGGTGGTGGCGCGATGACGGGGCTCCGCGCGGTCTTCGTCGACGTCGACGGCACGATCGTCGACCACGACGGCCACGTGCCGACCAGCGCGATCGCGGCCATCCGGGCCGCACGGCGGGCGGGGCACCTCGTGTTCCTGTGCACGGGCCGGACCAGCGCCGAGCTCTGGCCCGAGCTCACCGACATCGGGTTCGACGGGTTCGTCGGCGCCGCCGGTGGGTACGTCGAGGTGGGCGGCCAGGTGCTGGTGCACCACGGCGTCCCCGAGGCGAGCCTGCGGCATGCGCTCGACTTCTTCGCCGCCCACGACACCTTCACCTACCTGCAGGCCAACGACGCGATCCACGCGACGCCGCCCGCCCGCGACCGGATGCGCGCGCTGATCACCGCGGCCACCGGGATCGACCCCGACGCGGCGGGCCCCGGCCCCTTCGGCTTCATCGAGCGGGTCCGCACCGACGCCGACGTCTTCGCAGAAACCATCACGAAGGTGATCTTCCTCCAGGCCCCGGTGCCCCTGACCACGATCGAGGCCGAGTTCGCCGGCGAGTTCGCGGTCGTACCGTCGTCGGTGCGGGCCTTCACCGGGGTGAGCGGCGAGATGTCGCTCCCCGGCGTCCACAAGGCCGCCGGACTGGACGCCGTGGTCGCGCACCTCGGCCTCGACCACGCCGCCGCCATCGCGGTCGGCGACAGCCACAACGACCTCGAGATGCTGCAGCACGCGGCCCTCGGCATCGCGATGGGCAACGCCGTGCCGGAGCTGGTGGCCGTGGCCGACGACGTCACCGGACGCGTCGACGAGGACGGCCTCCACGCCGCCTTCGTGCGCCACGGCCTCATCGCGGGCTGACGCCCCACCCTTGACGGCCCCCGGCCGGAGGAGTTTACTGTCCCACATCACTAGATGACGTCACTAGTGTAAATAGTTCATCTCGCCATGCATCACGGGGTCTTCCCCGCGTCTCCTGTAGCTGTTCGACCACCCGACCAAGGAGCTCGCACCATGTGCACCGCCTACCGATCCCTCGCCTACGTCGCCAGCCCGAAGGCGACCTTCACCCACAGCAGCGCGGCCGAGCGCGTCGCCAGTAGCCGCTGAATCCACCCCCAGGATCCCCGTCCCCCGACTCGCACGGGTGGCGGGGATCACCCTTCTGGCACTGACGCTCGCAGCGATCGGGTGGTTGTGGTGGGCCAGCCGGCTCCCCACGACCTACTCGGCAGGCGCCATGGGCGCGCCCGACTTCGGGGGCGGCACCGTGTTCGCGCACGCGGGCCACACCACCCACGCGGGCGGGCAGGCCCACGCCGCACCGCCCACCTCGACGACCGTGCGCAGCGTCACCGAGTTCGTCGCGCCGGCGGGCACCCCGGCCGACGTCTCGGTCCGGCTCGAGGCCCGGGCGGGCCGGGTGGCCCTGCCGTTCGACGCGCTCGACCACGGGACGCCCGCCCCGCTCCCGTTCGACCCCACGCATGCCGACCGGCGGTTCACCTACGACATCGGCCGCCTCCCCGGCTTCATGGCCGGTCGCCCGGGCTGGTGGTGGTCGATCAACGGCCCATCGTGCCGCACGTGCCGATGTACATGGTCCGCGAGGGCGAGGTCATCGTCATGCGGATCAGCAACGGCAGCGGTGAGGTGCACCCCATGCACCTGCATGGCCACCACCTGGTGGTGCTGTCCCGCAACGGGGTCGCGTCCACGGGCAGCCCGTGGTGGGTCGACTCGCTCGACGTCCGGCACGGGGAGACCTACGAGGTGGCCCCCGTCGCCGACAACCCGGGCATCTGGATGGACCACTGCCACAACCTCCCCCACGCCGCCGAAGGGCTGATGACCCACCTCATGTACGAGGGCGTGGACACCCCCTTCCTCATGGGGCCGGCGTCGGGGAACGAACCCGAGTGAGGGATCGGGACGCGCACAGGGCGCCCCGCGGAGTGCGGGACGCCCTGTGACGTGTTGACCCTCGGCCGGGGCCAGGGGATTGGACTCAGAAGTCCATGC
>CALMPQ010000043.1 GCA_937872005.1 uncultured Propioniciclava sp. | reverse complement strand
AGCGCCTTCCTGTGTGCCGACGAGGCCATCACCTCCCCGCTGCACCGCACCGCACTCCAAGCCGGCGGCGAGACCGCACTCACCACCATCTTCACCGGACGCCCCGCCCGCGGCCTGGCCAACCGGGCCATGCGCGAGATCACCGTGCAGCCGCCGGCGTTCCCCCTCGCCGGAGCCGCGATGGGACCGCTCCGGACGGCCGCCGAGGCCCGCGGCAGCACCGACTTCACCCCGCTGTGGCTCGGCGAGGGCGCGTACCCGCAGGCCGCACCCGCAGCGTCCATCGTCGCTGACCTGGCGGACGGGCTTGGGGCAGAATGAACGCCATGCGACCGCAGCAGCAGACCATCGTCGCCGAGTTCGGCGTCAAGCCCGAGATCGACCCCGCCCACGAGGTGGAGGTCCGGGTGCAGTTCCTGGCCGACTACCTCACCACCACCGGCGCCAAGGGGTACGTGCTCGGCATCTCGGGCGGTCTGGACTCCACGCTGGCCGGACGTCTGGCCCAGCTCGCCGTCGAGCGGGTGCGCGAGCAGGGGCGCGAGGCCACGTTCGTCGCGATGCGGCTGCCCTACAAGGTGCAGCACGACGAGGCCGACGCGGCCGCGGCCATCGAGTTCGTCGCAGCCGACCGCACCATCACCTACAACATCGCCCCCGGCGTCGACGGCTTCGAGGACGAGTACGACCGCACGGTCGGCGTCCCGATGACGGACTTCAACAAGGGCAACGTGAAGGCGCGCCTGCGCATGGTCGCCCAGTACGCCGTCGCCGGTGACAACGGGCTGCTCGTCATCGGCACCGACCACGGTGCCGAGTCGGTGATGGGTTTCTTCACGAAGTTCGGCGACGGGGCCGCCGACATCCTGCCCCTGTTCACGCTCAACAAGCGCCAGAACCGACAGCTGCTCCAGCACCTGGGCGCCCCTGAGCGGCTGTGGGCCAAGGTGCCCACCGCCGACCTGCTGGATGCCAACCAGGGCCGCCCCGACGAGGACGAGATGGGCGTCGACTACGACCACATCGACGACTACCTCGAGGGCCGCGACGTGCCCGAAGCGGCGGCCGAGAAGATCGAGACCACGTGGCGGCGCTCCCGCCACAAGCGCACCACCCCGGTCACCATCGCCGAGGACTGGTGGCGCTCCTGAGGCAAGCGCCCCATGAGTTGCCATGGCCGGCTTGGTGGACCCCACGCACCCGGCGTAAGGTTCAAGCGTCAACTTTTCTGAGGGGGTGCTGCATGCCGGGCTTCTGGCGTCGACTCGATGTCGACCTCTGCCTGCGCAGCACCTGTGGTTGTCGGGGCTGACACTCCCCACCCACCCCGCCGGAATCCCCCGGCACCCTCGTCGACCCTGACCTTTCCCGAAAGGCACCACCATGTCTTCAACCCCTGCGGCAACCGTCGTCCCGAAGGCCCGCAAGAAGCAGGTCTTCCCGTTCTGGGCCCAGGTCCTCACCGGCCTCGTGGCCGGCATCGTGCTCGGCTTCATCGCCCGCACGTTCGACCTCGCCTGGCTGAAGGAGATCCTCTCCACCGTCGGCACGATCTTCGTGCAGCTGCTGCGCGTCATCGTCGTGCCGCTCGTGCTGACCGCACTGATCGTCTCGATCACCCAGCTGCGCCACGTCGCGAACGCGGCCAAGCTGGCTGTCCAGACGCTCGTGTGGTTCGCGATCACCGCGCTCATCTCGGTGTCCATCGGCATCGGCCTGGGCATCCTGACCAACCCGGGCGCGTCGGCGTCCATCGGTACCGAGGGGGCGCGCACCGTCGCGACCCAGGGCACCTGGCTCGACTTCCTGAAGTCGCTCGTGCCGGCGAACTTCCTGGGCCTCGAGGCGTCCAGCCGCGTCACCCCGGCCGGTGACGCCTTCACCGTCGCCACCAGCCTGAACTTCAACGTGCTCCAGCTCGTCGTGCTCGGCATCGCGCTCGGCGCCGCCGCGCTCGCGGTGGGGGAGAAGGCCAACCCGTTCATCAACGTGGCCACGTCGGTGCTGGCGGTGTTCCAGAAGCTCGTCTGGTGGATCATCCTGCTCGCCCCCATCGGCACCGCAGCCCTCATCGGCCGCGCCGTCGCCACCTACGGCTGGGACCTCATCGCCCCGCTCGGCATCTTCACCCTCGACGTGTACCTCGGCTGCGCCCTGGTGATGTTCGGCCTCTACCCGATCCTGCTGAAGCTGCACGGCCTGTCGGTGCGTCGCTGGTTCGCCGGCGCGTGGGAGTCGATCACCCTGGCGTTCGTCTCGCGCAGCTCGCTGGGCACCCTGCCCGTCACCCAGTCGAACACGATCTACAAGCTCGGCGTCCCGCAGGGGTACGCCAGCTTCGCCGTGCCGCTGGGAGCCACGACCAAGATGGACGGCTGCGCCGCGATCTACCCGGCGCTGGCCGCCATCACGGTCGCGCAGCTGTTCGACATCGAGCTCGGCCTGCAGCACTACCTGCTGATCGCCTTCGTGGCGGTCGTCGGCTCGGCCGCCACCGCGGGCCTGACCGGGGCCATCGTCATGCTGACGCTGACCCTGTCGACCCTCGGCCTGCCCCTGGAGGGCGTCGGCCTGCTGCTCGCGATCGACCCGATCCTCGACATGGCCCGCACCGCCACCAACGTGGCCGGCCAGTCGCTGATCCCGACCATCGTGGCCAAGCGCAACGGCATCCTCGACGAGGATGTCTACAACGGCCGCAAGGTCATCTCGGACGCCACCGCGTCGGGTGAGCCCGCCCTGGCCCACGCCTGATCGGACGCCCGTCCACCGGTCCACCATCCTTTGCCAAGGCCCCGGCCCAGCAAGTAGGCTGATGGACCGGTGCGGTCTGCCCACCTCCGGACCTAGCGGGGTGGGCGCCAAGGGCCGTACCAACAACCTAGATCAATCCAGTTATCGGAGCCCTACTACATGACCTCCACTCCTGAGGCCGCTCAGGTCGCAGTCGACGACTTTGCCACTGCCGAGGAATTCGCCCTCGCCGTCGACGCCACTATCAAGTACTTCAACGACGGTGACATCGTCACCGGCACCGTCGTCAAGGTCGACCGGGACGAGGTCCTGCTCGACATCGGTTACAAGACCGAAGGTGTCATCCCCTCCAAGGAACTCTCCATCAAGCACGACGTGGACCCGTTCGA
>CALMPQ010000042.1 GCA_937872005.1 uncultured Propioniciclava sp. | reverse complement strand
TCTACCCCGGCCACCTCCAGCGACGGCACCAGCTCGACGCGGTCGTCGGCGGGGTGGGAGAGGGCGAAGCGGCCCCCGGTCGTCAGTTCCGCATGCTGCCAGTGGGTCGACACCCCGAAACCGAACCGGCCGTAGATGGTCCCCTCCGACACAGTCAGGGCCGCCAGGGTCAGGCCCCGCTCGCGGGCCGAGCCCAGGGCGTCCACCATCAGCCGGCGCAGCAGGCCGCGGCGGCGGGCGGTGGTGCGCACGGTCACGTCGGTGATGAACAGCGCCGGCTCGAGGTGGCCGTGGCCGGTGTTGATCGTGCGGTCGAACGTCTGGAACGTCGCCACGGGCACGTTCGCGGGCAGGCCCGGCAGAGCGCTGGGGGCGTACACACCGGTGAACGTCGGCCGGTCCACCTTCCAGGTCGCGAGAGTCTGCGCGTAGGAGTCGGCCGACGCCTGCTCACCCAAGAAGCCCAGTTGGACGGCGTCGTGCCACCCGCGCAGGGTCTCGGGGGCGGCATCGATGTCGAAGTGACGGATGTCGGGGTCGCTCACGTCGCCCCACCCTAGCGACCCGAAACGACCCGATCGGGGCGGCTGTAGAGCGTGGCTCGCCCGTCGCGGACGAACCCCGCCAGCGTGAGGCCCACGTCCGCGGCGAGGTCGACCGCGAGCGAGCTGGGCGCCGACACGGCGGCCAGCACCGGGATCCCCGCCAGGTAGGCCTTCTGCACCAGTTCGAAGCTGGCCCGCCCGCTGACCTGCAGCACCGTGCCCGCGAGGGGGAGGCGTCCGGCGAGCAGGGCCCAGCCGATGACCTTGTCGACGGCGTTGTGGCGCCCGACGTCCTCGCGGACGACCACGAGCTCGCCGTCGGGCGTGAACAAGCCGGCTGCGTGCAGCCCCCCGGTCGCCTCGAAGCTGCGCTGGTGCGCGCGCATCCGCTCGGGCAACGTCATCAGGAGGTCTGCGTCCAACGAGGTTGCGTCGGCGGCCACGTCGAACCGGCCTCGCCGTGTCAGCGCATCGATGGACGCCGACCCGCACACCCCGCAGGCGCTGGAGGTGTGCTCGACCGACCGGGGCGTGGGCGGCGGCACCCGCAGCGTCACGTCGAGCACGTTGTAGGTGTTCACCCCGTCGACTGCGCCGGCGCAGTAGCGGGCCGTCGCGACGTCCTCGGGCCCGGCGATGACGCCCTCGGCATGCAGCCAGCCGTGGACGAGTTCGACGTCGTGGCCCGGCGTCCGCATCGTAACGTTGAGAACGCGACCCGCCGCGCGGATCTCGAGGGGCTCCTCGGCGGCGAGGGTGTCGGTGCGCCGCGGTGCGCCCACCCCGATCGTGGTGACCGGACGCCGCACGCTCGCTCGCCCCATACCGGGACCCTACCGGTAGGCTCTCGCGGCGTGACGAACACTCCGCGCCGCCAGCCCGAACAGCAGGCGCCCCCGGTGCAGAAGCTGCAGGTGCGGTACGCCAAGCGCGGGCGTGCGCGCTTCACCAGCCACCGTGACTTCAGCCGGGCCTTCGAGCGGGCACTGCGCCGCGCCGGCGTCCCCATGGCCTACAGCTCGGGCTTCAACCCGCACCAGCGGGTTTCCTTCGCCAACGCCTCGCCGACGGGTGCGGCCACCGAGGCCGAGTACCTCGAGATCGGGCTCGCGCAGGTCGTCGACCCCGACGCGGTGCGCTCGGCCCTCGACGCGGCCCTGCCCGATGGCCTGCACGTCCTCGACGTGGTCGTGGCGCCCCCGGGCGGCATCGCCGACCGGCTCACGGTGTCCGCGTGGCGCATCGGCGTGACGGGGGTGTCGCGCGACGTCCTGGAGCGCGCGGTGGCCACCCTGATGGCCGCCGAGCACGCCGAGGCGGAGCGCATGACGAAGACCGGCCTGCGCACCTTCGACGCCCGCGCGGCGATCATCGCGCTCGAGGTGAGCGGCGACGACGAGCTCACCCTCGTCTCCCAGCACGGTGCACCGCTGGTGCGCCCCGACGACGTGCTCCAGGCGCTCGGACGCCTCGACGACGCGTTCGCACCCACCGACCCACCCCTGCTCACCCGCCTCGCCCAAGGTGTCTGGGACGGAACCCGCATCGTCGGGCCGTTCGAG
>CALMPQ010000041.1 GCA_937872005.1 uncultured Propioniciclava sp. | reverse complement strand
GTGAAGAAGAACGCCCGCGTGCGCTACACGACGATCCAGAACTGGTCGAACAACGTGTACAACCTGGTCACCAAGCGCGCCACCTGCGAGGAAGGCGCGACGATGGAGTGGATCGACGGCAACATCGGCTCCAAGGTCACCATGAAGTACCCGGCTGTCTGGCTGCTCGGCGAGCACGCCAAGGGCGAGACCCTCTCCATTGCCTTCGCCGGCGAGGGCCAGCACCAGGACACGGGCTCCAAGATGGTGCACGCCGCTCCGCACACGTCGAGCTCAATCATCTCCAAGTCGGTCGCCCGCGGCGGTGGCCGGGCGTCCTACCGCGGCCTCGTCGAGGTGCAGCCGCAGGCGCATCACTCGGCCAGTTCGGTGAAGTGTGACGCGCTGCTGGTCGACACGATCAGCCGCTCCGACACGTACCCCTACGTGGACGTGCAGGTCGACGACGTGTCGATGGCCCACGAGGCCACCGTGTCGAAGGTCTCCGACGACCAGCTGTTCTACCTGATGCAGCGCGGCATGGAGGAGGACGAGGCCATGGCGATGATCGTGCGCGGCTTCGTCGAGCCCATCGCGCGCGAGCTGCCGATGGAGTACGCCCTCGAGTTGAACCGCCTGATCGAGCTGCAGATGGAAGGAGCCGTGGGCTGAGGCCCGCGCCGGAGGAAAAGAAGACAGTGACCATCACCGAAGTCCCCAACGTCGCCGGCGCGCTCGAAACCCTCGAGTCGCACCTGCACCCGCAGCCCAGCTTCGACCTGGCCGACCACCCGATGCCCGACGGCCGCGAGGAGGTGTGGCGCTTCACGCCGATGCGCCGCATCGCCCCACTGCTCGCCGAGCGCCCGAACGAGGACCTCCCCGGCGACAACGCCGTCGAGTTCACCCTGCACGAGGTGGCCGGCGTCGAGGCGTCCAACCTCAAGCGGGGCGAGGCGCCCCGCGGGACCGTGCTCACCCCCGGTGACCGCCCGGCCGCGCTGGCCAACCTCGGCTGCGAGGACGCCCTGTACCTGCGCATCCCCGCCAACACCGAGGTGGTCGAGCCGATCCGGCTCGACATCGAGGGCCGGGACGCGGCGCGCCGCAACAACGCCGTCCACGTCATCGTGGCCGAGCCGAACTCCAAGGCCACGGTCGTGTTCCGGCACACCGGGTCGACCCAGCAGCTCGAGAACGTCGAGATCGACGTCCAGCCCGGGGCGAACCTCACGTTCGTCTCGCTGCAGGACTGGGCCGACGACACCCTGCACGCCGCCGAGCACACCGCCCGGGTCGGCCGTGACGCGACCTACCGGCACATCAACGTGACCTTCGGCGGCGACGTCGTGCGCATGCACACCAACGTCGACTACGACGGCCCCGGCGGCAGCGCCGAGCTGTTCGGCCTGTACTTCGCCGACGCCGGCCAGCACATCGAGCACCGGCTGTTCGTCGACCACAACGCCCCGCACACCAAGAGCAACGTCGACTACCGCGGCGCGCTCCAGGGGCAGGACGCCCACGCCGTCTGGATCGGTGACGTGGTGATCCGCAAGGTCGCCGAGGGGATCGAGACGTACGAGTCCAACAAGAACCTGGTGCTCACCGAGGGGGCGCGCGCCGACTCGGTGCCGAACCTGGAGATCGAGACCGGCGAGATCGCCGGCGCCGGCCACAGCTCCACCACCGGCCGGTTCGACGACGAGCACCTGTTCTACCTGACGAGCCGCGGCATCGACCCGGTCGAGGCCAAGCGCCTGGTCGTGATGGGCTTCTTCATCGACATCATCCGCCGCATCGGCATCGACGACGTCGAGGAGCGACTCATCGCCGAGGTCGAGCGCGAGCTCGCCACGTCGGTCGGGGCCGGGGCCTGATGGCCTGGACCCGTGCCTGCTCGCTCGTCGAGTTGGAGGACGACAAGCCCCTCTCGGCGGAGGTCGGCGACGAACTCGTCGCCCTCGTCCGCCACGAGGGGGAGCTCTACGCCATCCGTGACGAGTGCAGCCACGGCCGCGTCATGCTCAGCCTCGGCGAGGTGGACGACACCACGATCGAGTGCTTCGCCCACGGCAGCCGCTTCGACCTGCGCACCGGCGAGGCGCTCGACCTGCCCGCCACGCGCCCGGTGCCCGTGTACCCCGTCACCATCGAGGGCGACGACGTGCTCGTCGACCTCGACAACCCCGTGAACTTCTAAACCCAGCTACCCAGGAGTCAGCAGACCCATGTCCCTCGTCATCAGCGACCTGCACGTCGACGTCCTCACCGAGGACGGCCCCAAGGAGATCCTCAAGGGCGTCACCCTCACCATCAACCCCGGTGAGGTGCACGCCATCATGGGCCCGAACGGGTCGGGCAAGTCCACCCTCGCCTACGCGCTGGCCGGCCACCCCAAGTACCAGATCACCTCGGGCTCGGTGACCCTCGACGGCACCGACCTGGCCGAGCTCAGCGTCGACGAGCGCGCCCGCGCCGGCCTGTTCCTCGCCATGCAGTACCCGGTCGAGGTGCCCGGCGTGTCGGTGTCGAACTTCCTGCGCACCGCGAAGACCGCGATCGACGGCGAGGCCCCCAAGGTCCGCACCTGGGTCAAGGACGTCAACCAGGCCATGGGCGACCTCGGCCTCGACTCCTCCTTCTCGGCCCGCTCCCTCAACGAGGGCTTCTCCGGTGGTGAGAAGAAGCGCGCCGAGATCGTCCAGCTGCAGCTGCTCAACCCGAAGTACGCCATCCTCGACGAGACTGACTCCGGCCTCGACATCGACGCCCTGCGCGTCGTCGCCGACGGCGTCAACCGTTACACCGGCCAGGGCGACCGCGGCGTCCTGCTGATCACGCACTACACGCGCATCCTGAACTACATCAAGCCCGACTTCGTGCACGTGTACGTCGACGGTCGCGTGGTCGCCGAGGGCGGCCCCGAGCTGGCGGCCCAGCTCGAGGAGACCGGCTACGACTCCTACATCGCGGCGGCGCGGGCGCATGCCTGATTCCACGGCAGCCGAGTGGCTGGGGGCGCCCGAGGCGCCCTCGGCCGCCTTCACGCTGCCGCGCCTCGTCCGGGGTGACTTCCCGGTGTTCGAGCGCCACGTCAACGGCCACCCGCTGGCGTACCTCGACTCGGGCAACACCTCGCAGAAGCCGCGCAGCGTGGTGGACGCGATGTCGGACCACCTGCTGTTCCACAACGCGAACGTGGCCCGGGCCATGCACCAGCTGGGGGCCGAGGCGTCCGAGGCGTTCGAGACCGGCCGGCGCAAGGTGGCGACGTTCATCGGCGCCCGCGCCGAGGAGGTCGTGTTCACCAAGAACGCCTCCGAGGCGCTCAACCTCGCCGCGCACACGCTCGGCCAGCACCTGAACCTCGGCCCCGGCGACGAGGTCGTGGTCTCCGTCATGGAGCACCACTCCAACATCGTGCCGTGGCAGCTGCTGTGCCAGCGCACCGGCGCGACCCTGCGCTGGTTCGACATCACCGACGACGGACGCCTCGACCTCGACTCCGCCCGCGAGCAGGGCCTGGTCAACGAGCGCACCAAGATCGTGTCGCTGACCTGGGTGTCGAACGTGCTCGGCACGGTGAACCCGATCGCCGAGCTGGCCGAGCTGGCGCACGCGGTGGGAGCCGTGTTCGTGGTCGACGGATCGCAGGCCGTGCCGCAGCTGCCGGTCGACGTCACGACGCTCGGGGCCGACCTCCTGGCGTTCACGAGCCACAAGATGCTGGGCCCGACCGGTCTGGGCGTCCTGTGGGGGCGCTACGACCTGCTCGAGCAGCTGCCGCCGTTCCTCGGCGGTGGAGAGATGATCGAGGTCGTCCGCATGGAGGGGTCGACGTTCGCCCGCCCCCCGGCTCGCTTCGAGGCGGGGACGCCGCCGATCGCCGAGGCCGTCGGCCTCGGTGCCGCCGTCGACTACCTGACGATGATCGGCATGGACCGCGTCGCCCAGCACGAGCACCTGATCACCGCCTACGCGCTGGAGCAGCTGCAGGGCATCGAGGGCCTGCGCATCCTCGGCCCGACCGAGGCCGTCGACCGTGGCGGGGCGATCTCGTTCACGCTGACCAGCCCCGACGGGTTCGACATCCACCCGCACGACGTCATGCAGATCCTCGACTCGCGCGGGGTGGCGGTGCGTGGCGGCCACCACTGCGCGCGCCCGCTGCACCACCGCCTCGGCATCCAGGCGTCGAGCCGGGCGTCGATGTACCTGTACACCACGCCCGACGAGGTGGACGCCCTGGTCGAGGCCCTCGACCACACGCGGGCCTTCTTCGGGGGCAGCAAGGCTGGAGGTGCACGATGAGTGTCGAGTCGATGTACCAGGACATCATCCTGGACCACTACAAGGCCAAGCACGGCTCTGGTCTGCGGGACCCGTACCAAGCCGAGGTCACCCACGTGAACCCGTCCTGTGGCGACGAGATCCTGCTCCGCGTCCAGCTCGACGGCGACGTCGTCACCGACGTCAGCTACGACGCGGTGGGGTGCTCGATCTCGCAGGCGTCCACGTCGGTCATGCACGACCTCGTGGTCGGCAAGAGGGTGGAGGAGGGGATGGCCACCGCGGCCGTCTTCACCGAGATGATGCACAGCCGGGGCGAGTACGACCCCGACGAGGAGGTGCTCGAGGACGGCATCGCCTTTCTCGGCGTCGCCCAGTTCCCCGCGCGCGTCAAGTGCGCGCTGCTCGGGTGGTCGGCGTGGAAGGACGCCGCCGCCCACGCCCTGGCGGTTGAGCCCGTCGAAGCCAAGGAGGAGAAGAATGACTGAACAGCGCCCGTCCGACCTGGTGCGCGACACGTTCCCCGACGCGCCGCAGGCGGCGCCGGTGATCGAGCGGCCCAGCATCGAGGACCTGGAGGAGGCCATGCGTGACGTCGTCGACCCCGAGTTGATGGTCAACGTCGTCGACCTCGGTCTGGTCTACGGCATCCACCTCGACGACGAGAACAACGCCACGATCGACATGACGCTCACGTCGCCGACGTGCCCGCTCACCGACCGGATCGAGTACGACACCCAGGTCGCCCTCGGCCCGCTGGTGAACTCGGCGACGATCAACTGGGTCTGGTTGCCGCCGTGGACGCTGGACAACATCACCGACGAGGGGCGCGAGCAGCTCCGCGCGGTGGGTTACAACCTGTAGTCGCTCATTCCGGACGCCCCTGCTCCGGCTCGTCACGGGCCGGGTCGGGGGCGTCTGTGTTCTCGCCCAAGCCGGCGAGCGCCGCCTCGTCGGGACCCAGGATCGCGGCGTGGGCCGCGGCGACCTGTTCGGGGCCCCGCGGCAGGATCGGCGGGGGTTCGGCGGCTTCGTCGGGGATGCCCCGTGGGTCGGCCATGGTGACGTCGTTGGAGATGAAGGCGTTCAGCCAGCGCATCTGCGGGTCGTGGTCGACCAGCACGGCCTTGGCGAGCAGGGTCATCGGCAGGGCCAGCAGGGCGCCGAGGGCGCCGAGCACCGAGCTCCACAGGAGCAGGGACAGGAACGAGACGAGCGCGGTGACGCCCACGGCGTCCCCATTGAACTTGGGCTGGATGATCGACTGGATGACGAAGTTCGCCACCGAGTAGATGATCACCACCAACAGCGCGGTGAGCGGGTCGTTGGCCAGCAGCGCCATGATCGCGGGCGGTACCAGGCCGATGACGAAGCCGACGTTGGGGATGTAGTTCGTGATGAACGAGAGGATGCCCCACACCAGTGCCAGCGGGACCCCGAGGAACTCCAACGCAATCACGTCGATCACCGCGACGATGAGGCCGAAGATCGAGGTGACCACCCAGTAGCGGCGCACCCCGGCGATGAAGTCGGCGATCGAGTGCCACACGCGCGGCTGGTGACGGTGCAGCGCGGCATTGCGCATGCCGAAGGTGTCGGTGTCGAAGACCATCATGAAGATCATCACGATGAGCACGGCCAGCAGCGACACCACGTTGGTGACCGAGCCCAGCGCGCTCGAGAGCAGGCCGGCAAGGCTGGTCGGGTTGACACCGCGGATCTGGTCCATCACCTGCTGCTCGGAGATGCCCATCTGGCCGAGCAGCGCGACCACCTCGTGGTACAGCGTCCAGAACTGCGACTGGTAGCG
This sequence comes from uncultured Propioniciclava sp., assembly GCA_937872005.1. GTDB lineage: Bacteria > Actinomycetota > Actinomycetes > Propionibacteriales > Propionibacteriaceae > Propioniciclava. The sequence goes on along the minus strand of CALMPQ010000041.1, from coordinate 1,085 downwards.
CGGCAGCTCCTGCACCAGCGCCGTGATCGACCAGACGAGGGCGTAGAGGAACGCCGCCAGGATCGCGAACACCGTCAGCGCGAGCAGGATCTGGGCCACCAGGCGGGGGACCTTCTTGCTGACCAGCCACGTCTGGATCGGGTAGGCGGCGATGAAGAGGTTCACCGTCAGGAGGAGGGGCCCGAGGATCTCGGCGTACTGCTTCATCCCGAACAGGATCGCCACCGCTGCGGTGAGCGTCAGCAGGATCACCGTCACGTTGGGCAACGGATGGGTGCGGGTGGGCTGATCCATGCGGCCCAACCTAGCGGCTGCTTCTGACGGTTTCGACCAGCCGAAGGTCGAGTCTGCGTACGCTCAGGGTATGACCCGTTACCTCACCCAGGCCGAAGCGCTCGCCCCCGAAATCACGGAGTTGCGCCACCGGCTGCACCGGTGGCCCGAGCTCGGCAACGACCTGCCGCGCACCCAGGCGGCCGTCCTGGAGGCGCTGCAGGGGCTCGACCTCGAGATCACGCGCGGGCGGGCGTCCACCTCGGTCGTGGCGGTCCTGCGGGGCGGGGCGGGGGCGGACTCCGCGGCGTCCGATCGGCCGGTGGTGCTGTTGCGGGGCGACATGGACGGGCTGCCGATCCCGGAGCAGACGGGGATGGAGTTCGCCTCGGAGCGGGAGGGGCTCATGCACGGGTGCGGGCACGACGTGCACACGGCCACGCTCGTCGGGGCGGCGAAGATGCTCGCCGCGCGGCGCGACGAGCTGCCCGGCGACGTGGTCTTCATGTTCCGGCCGGGGGAGGAGATCCTGGCGGGGGCGAAGGCGATGCTGGAGGAGGGCGTCCTCGAGGCGGCGGGGCGTCCGGTCGACCGGGCGTACGGGCTGCACGTGTTGAGCTCGGTGCTGCCGAGCGGCACGTGGGCGACCCGGCCGGGCACGCTGATGGCCGGTGCCGACACCCTGGTGCTCGACATCGTCGGGACCGGCGGGCACGGGTCGACGCCATCGCTGGCCAACGACCCGGTGCCGGTGATGGCCGAGGTGATCCTGGCGGTGCAGACGATGGTGGCGAAGAAGTTCGCAGCGGCCG
>CALMPQ010000040.1 GCA_937872005.1 uncultured Propioniciclava sp. | reverse complement strand
TGTCGGGTAACCCGCTCGCCACCGCGGCGGGCATCGCCACGCTGCGCCTGGCTGACGACGCCGTGTACGCCCACGTCGACCAGGCCTCCCGCCAGGTGCAGGACGCCCTGGGCTCGGCCCTGACCGCTGCCGGGCTCCCCCACCGCATCCAGACCGCCGGGAACCTGTTCAGCGTGTTCTTCGGGGAGACGGCCGCAACCCACGGCGTCCGGACCTACGACGAGGCCAAGGCGACCGAGGTGTTCAGGTTCGCGCCGTTCTTCCACGCCATGCTGGACGCCGGGGTGGCCCTGCCGCCCAGCAACTACGAGGCGTGGTTCCTGAGCGCGGCCCACGACGACGAGGCCCTCAACCGCATCGCCGAAGCCCTCCCGGCCGCAGCCCGGGCCGCAGCTTCCGCCGAGAGCCCGTCTTCCTAGCGCCGACAGCCCGTGCTCAACGCGCCGACAGCCCGCCTGTTAACTGAAGGGCGGGCTGTCGGCGGTCGGAAAGCAGGCTCTCGGCGGTCAGTTGCCGAACAGCTTGCTGAAGAAGCCCCCGGACGCCGCGGGTGCCGCCGTCTCGTGCCCCCCACACCACTGGCCGGCCGGCACGCTCGCCTTGACCGAGTCGACGTGCTGCCCACAGCCGGCCCAGGTGGTCTTGCCGCACTGCTTGCACGCAACGGGACGACACATGATGGTTCTCCTTGAAGTCTGAGGTCCTGACGGATTGGCTCGACCATACCCCCCGGGGTATATTCCTGTCCATGCGAGTCATCATCATCGGCGGCGTCGCCGGGGGCATGAGCGCGGCGACCCGCCTGCGCCGTCTGAATGAAGACGCCGAGATCATCGTCCTCGAGCGCTCGGGCCACGTGTCGTTCGCCAACTGCGGCCTGCCCTACCACGTCGGCGGCGTCATCGAGGAGCGCTCGGCGCTGCTCCTGCAGACCCCCGCCTCGCTCGGGGCACGGTTCCGCATCGACGTCCGCGTCGGCACTGAAGCGACGCGCATCGACCGCGAGAAGAAGGTCGTGGTGGTACGCGACCTGGCCACGGACACCACCGAGGAACTGCCCTACGACAAGGTGATCCTCTCCCCCGGCGCGCGCCCGGTGCGCCCGCCGATCCCGGGCATCGAACGCGCGCTGAGCCTGCGCGACATCGAGGACACTGACGCCATGGTCGCCGCCATCGCCGGCCAGAGGACCGCAGCCGTGATCGGCGGCGGCTTCATCGGCATCGAGGTCGCCGAGAACCTCATCCGCCAGGGCCTGGGGGTGGCGCTCGTCGAGGCGATGCCGCAGGTGATGGCCCCGCTCGACCCCGAGATGGCCACGCCGGTCCACGACGCGCTCCGCGAGGGGGGCGTCGACCTGCACCTCGGGGCGGCGGTGACGGCGATCGGCGAGGCGTCCGTGACGTTGGCCGACGGCACCGAGCTCCCCGCCGACGTGGTGGTCGCCGCGATCGGCGTGAAGCCCGACACCACCTTGGCCACCGACGCCGGCCTGACCATCGGCGGCCGGGGCGGGATCGCGGTCGACGAGCACCACCTCACCAACGACCCCGACATCTACGCGATCGGCGACGCCGCCGAGAAGGTCGACGCCCTCGACGGCGGCGCGACCCTCGTGCCGCTGGCCAACACCGCCAATCTTGCCGGGCGTCGCGTCGCCGACCACATCGGCGGCCTTCCCTCGTCGAACCGGCCAGTGCTGGGAACGGCGATCGTCAAGGTCTTCGACCTCACCGTCGCCACGACAGGCGCCAACGAGAAGCGCCTCCGCGCAGCCGGACGCCCCCACCGCGCGATCCACACCCACCCGGTCTCGCACGCGGGGTACTACCCCGGCGCCGAGGGGATGTCACTGAAGCTGCTGGTGGACCCCGAGACGGACGCCATCCTGGGTGCCCAGGGTGTCGGCGGTGCGGGCGTCGACAAGCGCATCGATGTCATCGCCACCGCGATCACGGGTGGGCTCACGGCGTCCGACCTCGCCGAGCTCGAGCTCGCCTACGCGCCGCCCTACGGCTCGGCCAAGGACGCCGTGAACATGCTCGGCCACGTCGCCGACAACCTCCGTTCGGGCGTGACCCGCTCGATCCAGTGGCACGAGCTCGAGGCCGCCGTCGCCGACGGGGCGACCGTCGTCGACGTCCGCACCCCGGGCGAGTTCGAGGCCGGGTCGATCCCCGGCGCGTGGCTCGTCCCGGTCGACGAGCTCCGCGACCGCGTGGACGAGCTGCCCGAGGAGATCG
>CALMPQ010000039.1 GCA_937872005.1 uncultured Propioniciclava sp. | reverse complement strand
AGCTGGTGGAAGGAGGAGCGCGGCGAGCGCGTCTTCGTGGACTTCAACCAGGCCAACCGCGACCGCACGATCGCCGGCGCGTACTCGCCGCGCCCCCTGCCCGGCGCGCCGGTCTCGACGCCGCTGACGTGGGCCGAACTCCCGGACGCCGACCCGCGCGACCTGACCCTCTGGACCGTCCCGAAGCTCGTGGGGGAGCGGGGCTGCGCGTGGGCGTCCATGAATGACGAGGCCGGCGACTTGACCGGAGCGCTGAAGCTGTGGGAGGCCGACTTGGAGCGTGGGCTGGGGGAGCTGAACTTCCCGCCCGACTACCCCAAGATGCCGGGTGAGCCGCCGCGCGTGCCGCCCTCGAAGCGGAAGGCGGATCGCGCCGAGGAGGACTACCTCGCGCCGAAGGCCGAGCGTGACGCCGAGTGGGGGACGCCCATCGTGCCTCCGTTCGGCCCGATGCTGGCCAAGGCCGTCAAGGAGTTCCCGAAGGCCGATGTGCTGTTCGAGCCGAAGTGGGACGGGTTCCGCACGATCATCTGGCGGTCGGGGGATCGCGTTGAGCTGGGGAGCCGCAACACCAAGCCAATGACGCGGTACTTCCCCGAACTGGTGGAGGCGGTGAAGGAGAACTTCCCCGACCCGTGCGTGATCGATGGGGAGATCATCCTGGTCGACCCCTCCTCGGGGGACCGGTTGAACTTCGACCTCTTGCAGCAGCGGATCCACCCCGCGGCGTCCCGCATCAAGAAGCTGAGCGAGGCGATGCCGGCGAGCTTTGTCGGGTTCGACCTGCTCGCCTGGGGGGAGACGAACTGGGCCGAGCGGCCGTTCGTCGAGCGGCGGGCGGCGCTGGAGAAGGCGCTCGCGCAGGCCAAGCCGCCGATCCACCTCACGCGGGCCACGGCTGATCGCGAGTTGGCCAAGCAGTGGTTCGAGCAGTTCGAGGGCGCCGGGCTCGACGGGGTGATCGCCAAGCCGCTGGCCGAGCCCTACGCCGAGGACAAGCGCGTGATGTGGAAGATCAAGCACGAGCGCACCGCCGACTGCGTGGTGGCCGGCTACCGGTTGTACCGGGACGAATCCGACGCCATCGGCTCGCTTCTGCTGGGGTTGTACACCGAGGACGGGACGCTGAACTCGGTCGGCGTCATCGGGGCGTTCCCGATGGAGCGGCGCCGGGAGCTGTTCGTGGAACTGCAGGAGCTCGTCGCCGAGTGGGAGGGCCACCCGTGGGCGTGGGCCGAACCCGAAACCGACAGCCCCGACAACCGCGACCAGTCGCATCCCCGGACGCCCACCGCTGCGGCCCACTCGCGGTGGAACGCGAAGAAGGACCTGTCGTTCACGCCGCTGCGCCCCGAGCGGGTGGTCGAGGTGCGCTACGACCACATGGAGGGCAACCGGTTTCGGCACACGGCGCAGTTCGTGCGCTGGCGTCCGGATCGTGAGCCGGAGTCGTGCACCTACGACCAGCTCGACGAGCCGGTCAGCTACGACCTGGCTGACGTGCTGGGGACGCGGTGATGCGACGGGCCCCCGCGCGACGTTTCGACCCGCCGGCGCTCCACGCGGTGCTGGACCGGGCCCGCTTGGTGGTACGGTATCGACATGAGTACCACGCACGTGTTGCGGGTGGGAGATCGAGGTCGGGTCGTGCTGCCCGTCGAGCTTCGCGAGGAGTTGGGCCTGCAGCAGGGGGACCACATCACCGTCACGGTCGTCGATGGCAAGCTGACGGCCCAGTCGCCCCGTGAGGCCCTCGGTCGCGTTCGTCGTGCCCTGCGCGGCACGGGGGTGGTCGAGGAACTGATCACTGACCGGCGACGTGACGCAACCCTGCCGTGATCGTCGTCGACGCGTCGGCCGTGTTGGCCTGGCTGGGGGACGAGCCCGGCGCCGACGCGGTTGAGGCAGCGACCGCAGCGGGGGAGCCCTTGACGTGCTCCGCGGTCAACTGGAGTGAAGTCGTCCAGAAGGCCCTGGCGCGCGGCGTGGCCCTCGACGACGTCGCCGCGGCGGTCACCCTGTTGCGCCTGAGCGTGGTCGACGTGGGCCGAGAGGACGCCGAGCGCGCGGCCCACCTGTGGCTCGACCACCCCTCGCTGAGTTTGGCCGACCGGTTGTGCCTCGCCTTGGCCGATCGGCTGGACGCAGACGCACTGACCGCAGACCAAGCATGGGCGGCCCACCCGCGCGCCCGGTTGATCCGCTGAAAGCCGGGCGCGTGGCGGCCAGCGGTCTCAGGCTGCGGGGGCGCCGGCGTCCAGGGGCACTCCCGCGAGAACGCTCCGCGCCTTGCTCAGCAGCCGAAGGAGTTCGGTCTGCAACGTGGTGGCATCGGTCTCGATCGCATCCACGCCGCGCCGAATCGTGCCCGCACTCTTCTTGATGCGGCCGAGGTGTTCGAGCTTCGCCACCGCCTCGGCCAGCGCTTCGTCAGCCGTGGCGATCTCGCCAGAATCGACCCGGCTCGCTGCGGTCTCGGCCGCCTGACGCAACAGCAGGAGTGCGCAGCGCAGCAGTTGCGTGTCGTCAGACTCGGGGTCGTAGGCGAGGACCAGCCGACGCGGCCCAAGAACGAGCAGGGTCTGGCCCCCCAACTGGTCGGTGGACCTGGCGAGCCCGAGCGACGCGAGCGCTCCGCGGTTCTCCTCGGCCTCCCGAAGATAGTCGGTCCAACGAGAACGTGCCGAGTCGGTCATCTCGATGACGACCCTGGTGTCCCCGCCCTGCAGCGACAGGACGCCGTCGCCCTTCTTGCTGCGGGTCTTGAGGCCGGTGATGGTGCCCGTCTCGTGGTACTCGTCGCCCAGGCCCGCGGCCAGATCGGACAGGGCTGCGTGGACGCCCTCCTCGTACGTGACGCCCTTGAGGGCGGTCGACGCCACCACATGATCGTGGGCCTGCTTGATCCTGATGGCGGCCGCGAGCTCGTCGATCTTGCCCATGAGTGCCTTCTGCTCCGCGGTGAAGACCTCGGCCTGCTTCTCCTGGGCCTCGGTCAGGGTCCGCATCTGAACAGCCATCGGAGACGCGGGGTCGGCCGGGTTGAACTGGCGGGCGACCTTGTCGAGCAGACCCGCGGTGTCCTTCAGCGTGGCCTCCTTCATCGTCTGCATGGTCGTCTCGAGCAGGGGCTGAAGACGGCGCATCAGCTCAGGGTCCTCGCCCCCGACCAGACGACCGATCTCGCGGGTGACCTCCGCGGTCGCCTTCTCCAGTGACTCGGCCACCTGCTTGGCCGTGTCGGCGGTCGCCTGGGTGAGCGTCTTGGACGCCGTCTCCACGGCCTTCGCGGTCTGCTGCGTGGCGAGTTCGGAGGCAGCGGTGGAGCGCTTCTCGGCGTCCGCAATGAGGTTCTCGACCGAGTAGGACGTCTGGGTGGTGCCGGCGGTCGTGAGTGCGGTTGCACCGATGGTCATCGCCTGCATCACGAAGCTGGTGAGGTCGGCACCGGCCAGGGCGTCTGCGTCCGCGGCGGGGCCGCGTTCGCCCGTCGCCCAGTGCCGGCACTCGCGCAGCACGGCGTCGTTAGTGATGGTGAGCGCCTCGATGTGGAGGCTGGGCCCGGTCGCTTCGAAGCGGGCTCGGGGGCGGGTGATGCTGGTCATGGCGCATGTCCTTTCTCGGGGTTGTTCGGCCGACACCAATGTCACGCCTGGCGGATGGCGGGGCAAGCACAAAAAATGAAAACCCCTGTTTGCATAGTTAGAAGCAGAATGCAATCGACAACCGCGCGTCGAGGGAGCATGATCTTGACCAAGGGAAGGAGGAATCCATGGTTGAGGACTTGGTGTCGCTGGCCGACGTGGCGTTGCTGGCGCAGGTCGGGCGCCCGGTCGTGACCAACTGGCGCATGCGGCGCGCGCAACGTGATCCCTTCCCCGATCCTGTGAATCGCGAGGGTGGCCAAGAGTTCTTCTCCTGCGCCGACGTGGTGGCGTGGCTGACCCGCACCGGCCTCGGTCGCAACCCCCGCGCCGCCGAGGACGCCGTGGCCTTCCAGTTCTCGGGTCGTCGGGTCCTGGCGGACACCGGACTCTTCCGCGGCTTGTCGGCGCTGCTGTGTCTCGAGGCGCTCACGGGTCCGCTCCCGGGTGACCCCGATGACCTCCTCGACCTGGCCGACGAGAGGGACCCGGACGATGAGTTCCTGCGCCGCGAGGTCGAGGCGTTGGGCGATGATCTTGGCCGGTTGTCGGCCTATGCGTCCTTGCTCGTGCGGGGCGCAATGGACGCCGCAGAGCCGTTCGACGCCCTGCTGAGATCGCGCCGCACGCCGGATGCGCCGGGGTCGGTCAGGGTGGCCGCTGCGTTCGCCGACCTCGTTCTCGACGTGGCCATGAGCGCTGCCGATGAGGCTGGCTTCGAAGCGCCGGTCCTGTGCCTGCCGCGCGCCCGCGATCTCGTGCTGCTCGCCAACCTGCCCGATTGGCTGGAAGAGCGCCCCCACACCACACTGGCACTGTTCGGGGAGGCGTCCGACAGGGAGGCGCGCTTGGCGCGGCGCTGGCTGGCCACCCACGGCGTCCGGGCGTCGACGCTCGAAGCCGGCGACGGGACGGGCCTGCCGAAGGAGGCAGTCTTGGTCGTCCGCCTCGATGACAACGATCGCGAGGCCGATCTGGCGTGGCTCAACGAACTGACCCTGCAGTGCTCGACCAGCATGCGCGCCGTCGTCGTGGGCGCGGCGTCGGCCCTGACCGGCCCGCTGCGGGTCGTGCGCCCCGGGCGGCCCCCTGCGTCGGGCGTCCCGCTGACGCCGGCGGGTGAGGAGAGGCGTCAGGCCCTGCAGTCGGGGTTCACGCGAGCCATCGTGCGGCTGCCCGCTGGGTTGCTGCCGAGCAATCCGGCGCTGCGCACGGCCATGTGGGTGTTGGGCCCTGCCCACGACCCCGCCGAGACCTACTGCGCGGATGTTTCGGCACCCCTCACCCAGAACCCGTCCGCGCTGGTCGACGACATCGCAGCGTCCCTGGTCGGGCGTCCTGAGCGGCGTGGCCACGCCGCCCCCGGCCGGTTCGTGCGTCAGGCCGAGTTGGTGATGGCCGACGGCGACCTCGTGGCCCTCCATCTGGATGCGCGCATGACGGCAACCCGCGGCCTGCCCCGACTGCTGGACGACCTGGTCCCGGCCGTGTCGCGACCGGTGAGCAATGGGTGGGCGCTGTCCGTGGTCCCCAACGAGTCGCCGGGTCTGGTGCAACGGATCACCCTGGGTGAGGCGGTGGATCTGGGTCACGTGACCCTGATCCGGGGTGCCTCGCTCAGTGACAGCGATCTGGTTCCGACACCGGATGTGGGTGTCCTGCGGGATCCCCGTGAGCTGCGTTCGCGGGACCACCTGGCCGGCCTCACCTTCAGGGCCCTCGGTGCGCATGAGCACTTACGAGTCACCGAACCCGGTGATCTCATCTTCTCGACTCGAGGCGCCCCCATCGTTCTCCTCGACGACAGCGGCGGTCTCGTGGTCGCGGCCCCCTCGCGGGTGCTGCGGTGCCACATACCGACCGAGGCGCAGATCCGGGCTCATGCCGAGGGTAGGGCCGACGAGCCCAAGCCGCAGCGTCTGGTGCCCGCCTGGTTGGCCGCTGGGTTGGCCCTCGCGTCCGCCCAGTCCCAGGACTGGCGCCGGTGGCCCATCACCCTGTTGCCACCCGGCGTGATCCGAGAGGCCTCCGAGGCTGCGGCTGCCCTGGCCGAGCGGCAGCGCCTGCTCGAGGATGCCTTGGGCGCCACCCATGACTTGATGTCGACCCTGGCCAGCGCGCTGGGGGCTGGCCTGTGTTCTGTGACCGTGGAGAGGAAATCCGCATGACCCTGTTGCCCAACGCCCTGCCGCGCCGGGGGCGTCCGAAGAAGGCTGCCGAGCCGCAGACGCCCACGTCGGCCAAGGAGTTGAAGGACACCTTGTGGAAGGCGGCCGACAAGCTGCGGGGCTCCATGGACGCCTCGCAGTACAAGGACGTCATTCTCGGCCTGGTCTTCCTCAAGTACGTCTCGGACGCCTTCGACGAGCGCCGGGAGCAGATCGCTGCCGAGCTCGGCGGGCAGGGGTACAACGAGGAGCAGATCGAGGCCCTGGTGGGCGACATCGACGAGTACACCTCTGCTGGGGTTTTCTGGATCCCGTCTGACGCGCACTGGGCGTCCTTGGCGCGCAATGCCAAGGCCGGTGACATCGGGGTGCGGGTCAACCAGGCGATGGATCTGGTCATGGACGCCAACCCAGCGCTCAAGGCCACGCTGCCACGCATCTTCAACTCCAGCAGCGTGGATCAACGCCGCCTCGGCGAGCTGATCGACCTGTTCAACAACGCACGCTTCACCGGCCAGGGCGCCACGAAGGCGCGCGACCTGCTGGGCGAGGTGTACGAGTACTTCCTGGAGAAGTTCGCGGCGGCCGAGGGCAAGCGCGGCGGCGAGTTCTACACCCCCGCTTCGGTGGTGCGGGTGCTGGTCGAGGTGCTGGAGCCCTTGTCAGGGCGTGTGTATGACCCCTGCTGCGGGTCGGGCGGCATGTTCGTGCAGACCGAGAAGTTCGTCGAGGCGCATGGGCGCCACCCCCAGGACGTCCACGTGTACGGACAAGAGCTCAACGAGCGCACCTGGCGGATGGCGAAGATGAACCTCGCGATCCACGGCATCGGAGCCGATCTGGGGCCCGTCTGGGGCGACACCTTCGCGCGCGACCTGCACCCCGGGCTGAAGGCTGACTACGTTCTCGCCAACCCACCCTTCAACATCAAGGACTGGGCGCGCAATGAGCGCGACGGACGCTGGCGCTACGGCGTCCCGCCGGCGAACAACGCCAACTACGCGTGGCTGCAGCACATCCTGTCGCACCTTGCGCCCGGCGGTTCGGCCGGCGTGGTGTTGGCCAACGGGTCGATGTCGTCGAACTCGGGCGGTGAGGGTGCAATCCGCGCCGAGATCGTGGACGCCGACCTCGTGAGTTGCATGGTGGCCCTGCCGACGCAGTTGTTCCGGTCGACCGGCATTCCCGTGTGCCTGTGGTTCTTCGCCATGGACAAGTCGGCGGGCAAGCAAGGGGCCACCGACCGGCGCGGTCAGGTGCTGTTCATCGATGCGCGGGAGCTGGGCCACATGGTCGACCGCGCGAACCGGGCATTCTCGGACGCCGACATCGCCCAGATCGCCGACACCTACCACGCGTGGCGGGGGACTGACTCGGCTCGGGGGAAGGGTTTGGAGTACGCCGACGTGCCGGGTTTCTGCCGCTCGGCGGCTCTCGCCGAGATCAAGGACGCCGGGTACGCCCTCACACCGGGGCGCTATGTGGGCGCTGCCGAGGTCGAGGTGGACCCGGCCGAAGTGGCGGCACGGATCGACTCGTTCACGGCCGAGTTGCTGGCGCAGTTCGACGAGTCAGAACGCTTGGCGCAGGTCGTCCGGGAACAGTTGGGGCGTTTGGGATGAGCTTCGAGATGGTGACGCTGGGGGAGCTGTGTCGCCGCGGCGGTGGTGGTATCCAGACCGGGCCCTTCGGAAGCCAACTGCACGCGGCGGACTACGTCGAGGACGGCATCCCCAGCGTGATGCCTCAGAACATCCGTGAGAACTCATTGAGTGCTGAGGGGATCGCCCGAGTGAGCGATGTGGATGCGGAACGCCTCACGAAGCACCGGCTCATCGCTGGAGACATCGTGTACTCGCGGCGCGGTGATGTGGAGAAGCGGGCGTGGGTGCGTCCTGAACAAGAGGGTTGGTTGTGCGGGACGGGTTGTCTTCGGGTCCGTGTCGGAGATCGCGCCGACTCGCGGTTCGTTTCCTATGCGCTCGGTACGGAAGATGCGCGAACCTGGATCCGGCGGCACGCGGTCGGAGCCACGATGCTCAACCTCAACACGAGCATTCTCGGGCAGGTACCCCTGCCAGTTCCCGCATTTCGGGAGCAAGTGGGTATCGCCGAGGTCCTCGGAGCGCTGGACGACAAGATCGCCGCCAATGAAGCCCCCAATGGGAGCGTCGAGCGACTACTCCGAGCCCATCTGGCTCGGCTCTCCGACCTGCCCAGCGCCGGACCTCGCGAAATATCTGAGCTGATTGACTTCAATCCGCGGTGCAGTGCGCCCCTTGATCCGATCACTTTCGTCGACATGAACAAGCTCCCAACCGCGGACAGCGTCATCCGCGATTGGGGGAGTCGGCCGGCCGTGGCAGGCGGCGCCCGGTTCATGAACGGGGATACTCTCTTAGCCCGCATCACGCCCTGCCTCGAGAATCGCAAGACCGGGTTCGTTGACTTCCTTGAAGCCGGCGAGGTGGGGGTAGGTTCTACAGAGTTCGTGGTGATGAGGAGCCGACGGGGTATTGCCAAGTCTGTGAGCTACCTTCTGGCAACGGATGAGGGATTCCGGACCCATGCGGCACTACACATGACCGGGACCTCAGGACGGCAGCGCGTCGCTGCCGCCGACCTCGCGAAGTACGAGATGCTCCTGCCACCCGACGAGGGCTTCCGTGAACTCGGGGAGTTGGCCACGGCGCTGTTTACTCGGTTGGCGCAAGCCCGGGATGAGAACCGCACCCTCGCCGCCCTGCGGGACACGCTGCTCCCAGAGTTGATGGCTGGTCGGCTCCGCGTCAAGGACGCCGAGCATAGGGTCGAGGAGGCACTGTGACGCCCGGGAAGATCCCGTCCGGGGACGCCCCCGCTCCCGAGTCCGGCTTCCCTGCCACGCCCCAGCGGGCGTCCATGCCCGAGTGGTACGGCGATCTCCTGGCGTCCGTGCGCGACCGCGTCGCCACCGGGAGACAGCGGGCGCTTGCGTCGGTCAACAGTGAAATCGTCCTCACCTACTGGCACATCGGCCGTGAGATCCTCGCCCGACAAGACCGTGAGGGCTACGGCACCAAGGTCATCGACCGGCTGTCGGCCGACCTCCGGGAGGCCTTTCCGGATGCGAAGGGTTTCTCGCCCCGCAACCTCAAGTACATGCGGGCGTTCGCGGACGCCTGGTCGAACGAGAAGGTTGTGCAAGCGCCGCTTGCACAACTGCCGTGGTACCACCAACTCGCGCTGCTTGATCGCGTACCCAACAAGCATCAGCGCTTCTGGTATGCGGCCCAGGCCGCCCACGAGGGCTGGAGCGGACGCGTCCTCATCCACCAGATCGAGACCGGCCTGCACGAGCGTGCCGGCAAGGCGATCACGAACTTCGACCAGGCCATCCCCGGCCCGCACGGCGAACTCGCCCAACAGCTCACCAAGGATCCCTACCTGTTCGACTTCCTGTCCGTCACGGAAACCAAGCTCGAACGAGATCTGGAACGAGCGTTGCTCGACCACGTCACCGACTTCCTGCTCCAACTTGGGCAGGGCTTCGCCCTCTACGGGCGGCAGGTCAGGCTCGTGCTCGGCGGTGACGAGTTCGTGTGCGACCTCGTCTTCTACCACGTCCGCCTGCGGTGCTTCGTCATCATCGAGCTCAAGGCCACGCCGTTCGACCCCCGTGATCTCGGCCAGCTCAACATGTACCTGGCGGCCGCCGACGAACTGCTCGCCACAGAGGGCGACGCCCCCACCATTGGCCTGGTGCTGTGCCGGAGCAAGAACAGCGTCGTTGCTGAGTACGCGCTGCGCGGTCACACCCACCCGATGGGTGTGGCCGAGTGGGCGTCCGAGCTCACGACCGACCTGCCGGCCGAGCTGGCGGCGTCACTGCCCAGCATCGAAGAGCTCGAAGCCGAACTCTCAGACCCCAAGGAGGGGCCATGACCCGCGACGGCACCGAAGCCATGCACGAAGCTGACGCCCTCGAATGGATCGGCGATTGGTGGGTCCCCGTCACCGGTGAGGCCATCGCCCCCGGATCGGGGGAGCGCGAGACCTGGGAGGACCTCGCCATCCCCGGACGCCTGCTGGACGCCTTGCGCAGACTCAACCCCGGCGTCCCGAATGAACAGTTGGTGCAGGCGCGCGAGGAGATTCTGACCCCCAGCTCCGCCGATGCCATCACCGAGAACATGCGCGCCCACGCGTGGCTGACCGCTGGCTATCGCCTCGACTACGTCGACGACGATGGTGTCGAGCAGAGTCCCACGCTGCGTGTCATCAGCGCCGAACCAGCCGATAACGACTACCTGGTCGCCAACCAGGTGACGATCCGCCGCCCTGAGGGCCTACGGCGGTTCGACCTCGTGCTCTACTGCAACGGGCTGCCGGTCGCCATCGTCGAACTCAAGCGGGCCGGCTCAGAACAGGCCCATCTCGCGGCCGCCCACGCGCAATTGCAGACGTACCTGCGCGAGTTCCCGTTGGCGTTCCGGTTCTGTGTTCTGACCGTGATCAGCGACGGTATCCTCGCGCGCTACGGGACGCCGTTCACGCCGCTCAACCACTACGCCCCGTGGTACGTCGACGAGGACGGCACGCCCTACCCGCCCGACGCTGAAGGTGTCGACGGCGAGGCCCTGTCGCAACTCGAAGCACTCTGTGCCGGGCTGCTGCAGACCGACCGGTTCGGTCAGCTCGCCCGCAACTACGTGTCGTTCTCCGTCACCGACGGCGGCATCGCCAAGCTCGTGGCCAAACCCCACCAGTACTTCGCCGTCGCCCGGGCCATCGCAGCGACCATCACCGCCTACCGCACCGACGGGAAAGCCGGCGTTGTCTGGCACACGCAGGGAGCGGGCAAGTCGTTGGAGATGGAGTTCTACACCCACCTCGTCCAACGCCACCCGCTGCTGGAAAACCCGTCCGTGGTCGTCATCACCGACCGCAAGGAACTCGACGGGCAACTCTTCGGAGCCTTCGAGCGCTCGGGGCTGCTCGCCGAGAGCCCCCTCGCCGTCAAGACCCGAACACAACTCCGCGCCGAACTGACCGGACGCCGCACCGGCGGCATCCTGTTCACCACCCTGCAGAAGTTCGGGCTCACCCAGACCGAGCGCGACACCGGGGCGTCCCACCCCCTGTTGTCGGACCGGCGGAACATCATCGTCGTCGTTGATGAGGCGCACCGCAGCCACTACGACGACCTCGACGGCTACGCACGGCACCTGCGCGACGCTCTGCCGCATGCCACCCTGATCGCCTTCACCGGCACGCCGATCTCCCTGCCCGAACGCGACACCCGAAACGTGTTCGGCCCCGACATCGACGTCTACGACCTCTCCCGCGCCGTCGCCGACGGCGCGACGGTGCCCGTGGTGTTCGAGCCCCGGCTCGTGCAGGTCGCGCTCGCCGACGGGGTCACCCAGGACGACTTCGACGACGCCGCTGACCGCATCACCGAGGGCTTGGACGACGTGGAGCGCGCCCAACTCGAACGCAGTGTCGCCAAGATCAACGCCATCTACGGCGCGCCCGCCCGCATCGCCACGCTGGCCGACGACATCCTCGAGCACTGGGACGCCCGGTCGACCGCGATGCTCCCCCAGATCGAGGTGCCCGGCAAGGCGCTGATCGTCTGCGCGACCCGCGAGATCTGCGCCCGCCTCTACGCGGCGCTGGTCCAACGCCGCCCGGAGTGGCACTCGGATTCCATCGAGGCCGGCGTCATCAAGGTGGTCTACTCGGGGTCGGCGTCCGACCAGCCCCCGGTGAGCGACCACGTCCGCACCGAGAGCCAGAACGCCACCATCAAGGAACGGCTGCGCAACCCCGATGACGAGCTGCAACTCGTCATCGTCAAGGACATGATGCTCACCGGCTACGACAGCCCGCCCCTCCACACCCTGTACCTCGACCGGCCCCAGCAGGGTGCCCAGCTCATGCAGACGCTCGCGCGGGTGAACCGCACGTTCCGCGGCAAGGACGCCGGCCTGCTGGTCGGGTATGCCCCGCTGGTCGAGAACCTGCAAGCCGCCCTGGCCGTCTATTCCAAGGCCGACCAGGAGGGCCGACCGATGGGACGCCCCCACGAGGAGGCGGTGGCGCTGGTTCAGCAGCTCGCCGGTGAACTTGACCAGCTCACGGCGCCCTTCGGCTGGCAGCAAAGGCTGTCGAAGGGGGTCAAGTACGTCAAGGTGGCACTAGGCCTGGTGAACTGGCTCCGCGAACAGCGGCCGGGCGACGACGAGGCTGAGCCCACGGCGTCCACCTATCGGCGCAAGGCCAGCCAACTGCAGCGCGCGTGGGCGCTGGCGTCGGGCGATGAGGCGCTGGCCCCGCTTCGGGGAACCGTGCGGTTCTACGAAGAGGTGCGCGTCTACATGGCCAAGTTCGACGCCGAGGAGCGGCGGGCGAGCGGACGTCCCGTGCCGGAGGAGATCGCCCGGCTGCTTGGTGACCTGATTGCGCGGAGCACGAGTTCAGGTGAGGTGCTCGACCTGTACGAGGCCGCAGGATTGCCCAAACCCGAACTGGACGCCCTCACGCCCGAGGTGCTCGCCGCGGCCCGGACGGCCAGCAACGCCCAACTTGCACTGGAAGCCCTGCGCAATGCGGTTCTGTCGGAGGCCTCCCGGGTCACGGGGGGCAATATCGTCCGCCATCGCGCGTTCAGCGAACGCGTCGCCGAACTCATGGCGCGGTACGCCAACTCCCAGCTCACCGCTGCCCAAGTGATCGAAGCGCTCATCGAGCTGGCCCAGGAAGTTGCCGCAGAGGCCCGGCGCGGAGAGCGGTTCACGCCGCCGCTGGGAACCGATGAGTTGGCGCTGTACGACGCGGTAGCCGAGAACCGCTCGGCCGTGGAGGTGATGGGCGACGATGTGCTCGGCCAGATCGCTCGCGACCTCGTCGCCATCATGCAGCGTGACGTCAAGACCGACTGGACGGTGCGCGACGACGTGCGAGCAAAGCTGCGTTCGTCCATCAAGCGACTGCTGGTGAAGCACAACTATCCGCCCGACAAGCAACCAGGTGCGGTCAAGCTGGTCCTTGAACAGATGGAGTTGTTGGCGCCCCGCTTTGCTGCCCGCTGACGGGCAACGGGGGCCATTCCTCGGGGAGCTCGTCGTCGGGCGGGTGACCGACGCCCAGGGCGAGCCAGTCGGCTGAACGCTCGACGAAGCGGTCGAAGGCGGCATCGTCGGGCAGCATCCCCTCGAACTGGCCCTCGATCTTGAGCGTGGCGATCCCGTACACGCTGCCCCAGAAGAATCGGGTCACGTCGCCGACCTCCTCGCGCGGCACCCAGCCCTCGGCCGCGGCCTGCTTGACCTCCCGATGCAGCATCCCGATCGTGCCGAGGGCGGCCTGCCGCAGGTCCGGATCCCGATCCCGGTCAGTGGCCACCCCCGAGAACATGAGGCGCAACATCATGGGTTCCGAGATCGCGTAGGCGACGAACGTGCGGGCCAGCGCCCGGATGCGGGCGCCGGCCCCGCTGCCCTCGAGCTCGGCGAGCGCTGCACCGAGGTCGGAGCCCAGTTGCTCGAACCCGCGACGGGCCAGGGCGTCGATCAACGCCTGCTTGTTGGGGAAGTGCCGGTAGATGGCACTGTGGCTGACACCGAGCTCGCGCGCGATGCGGTTGAAGTTGACGGCGAACCGGTCCCCACGCTCCATCTCCTCCAGGGCAGCGCCCATGACCGCGTCGGGCAGGTCGCCGTGGTGGTAGGTGTGCCGGGTCATGGGCCCATGGTCCCAGTTGCCGGCACCCATGTTTCAACTTGTCACCATGTGACTCTTTGCCACATTCTGGGGGCGTAGGTCCCCCGAGAACCTGCCCACCCCAGCACGCTGCGAGCGATCGCTCCGTGCCCCACGGCCGGGGCCGCTGCCCGCAGGTGCTGGGCGGCCCCGGCCGGATGAGGCCCGCCTCGCCTTCGCTCCACTCAGAAGGCCAGCAGCGCGAAGAACGGCAGCAGGGGGACCATGATCCCGGTGCTCATCCAGAACATGCCGAAGTTCATGGCGACGTCTGACAGGGCGGCCAGTCGGTAGCGCACCGACCCGACCGGACGTTCCTCGTGGCAGGTCCACGCCATCGTGGACGGCGCGGTCAGCAACGCGGTAGTGCCGCCCTGGGCGTGCTCGAGGTGCTGGATGCGCGGGTCGCCGGGTGCGGCCGGGCAGCCGCAGTCCGTGCCACACGCGCAGTCAGTTCCGCAGGCGCAGGCGTGGTTGACCGGCGCCGCAGGGCGGAGGATGTCGCGCAACCCGACCACGCTGGCGAAGAGCAGGTACGCCATCAGCGGCACGCCGACCAGCGCGAACAGCCACAGCTCGCCGCCGGGGCGGCCGGCGGCCATCATCCAGTCCATGTCCATGCCCGTGGGCGTGCGGTGGGCCCGCTTCACCGCCATCGCGGCCACGTGCCACGTCATGGCCGCGAACATCAGCGCGTGCCCGATCGCGTGCCAACGCCCGGCACGGTCGTGTCGCACGGACGCCGTGACGGCCAGCCAGCCGAACCACAGGGTGCCGACGGCGAACACGCCGGTGAGCGCGTCGATCGGGACGACCGACAGGAGCCCCGTCCACGTCGGGCGGGCCACCATCAGCAGCATCACCACGGCCATGACCAGGTGCAGCACGTTCGAGACGCGCTGCCGGCCGTTCTGGGGGCGGGTGAGCTCGTAGGTGCACCAGATCGTGCACCAGGCGAACAGCACCAGGAGCCCGATGAACTTCACCGGGACGTCGTCGAACGAGAACACGCTGCCTCCTGCTGCTGGGGTCGGCGTCAGGTGACGCCCTTCACCCCATCAGTCGTGCGGCGGGTCCGAAAAGTTCCCGGCGTCTCAGCGCGGGGCGTCCGCGTGGTCGATGCAGGTGGTCGACCAGGGCCGGAACTCGAGGCGGTCGGGGTCGATCGCGATCCCGCACACCTCGCAGCGACCCCACGTGCCGTCGGCCAACCGGGCCTGCGCGCGCAGCACTTCGTCGAGTGTGTCGGCGATGACCTGCGCCGACCCGGCGTCCTCCATCTGCTGGATCGCCTGGATCGTCCCGTCGCCGATGCGCTTGCCGAAGCCGATCGTGCTGCCCTCCTCGACCGGGGCGGTGAGGCGGGCGAGCTTGCGGCGCAGCTCGGCCTCGCGCTCGGCGAGGTCGACCGCCGCGTCCTCGGGGCCGTAGTCAGTCATCCGACCATCATGGCACGGCGGCCGGCGCGGTCACCGGAAGGCCGCGAACTCCTCACGGCACACCTCGGCCACCGTGAGAGTACGGGCGTTCGGCCGTAGCGCACTCGGCCAGGCCGCGACGACGGCCGAGCGGCCGAACCGGGGCCGCAGCGGCAGGCCCGTCAGCGGTCGCCCCTCGGTCGTACGGTGCATCACCGCAGGCCGCGACCTCAGCAGCGTGTACCCGAGGCCCCGGCCGACCAGCGCTCGCACCACCTCGATCTGCGGGATC
>CALMPQ010000038.1 GCA_937872005.1 uncultured Propioniciclava sp. | reverse complement strand
GTCGAACCTGCTGAGCAACGCCATCGAGCACGGCGAGGGCAAGGACGTCGAGGTCGGCATCGCCGCGAACGCGGACGCGGCCGCCATCACGGTCCGTGACCACGGTGTCGGCTTCAGCAGTGCCCAGGCCCACCAGGTGTTCACCCGGTTCTGGCGCGCCGACCCCTCCCGCCAGCGCACCGTGGGTGGGTCGGGCCTCGGCCTGTCGATCGCACTGGAAGATGCCCAGCTGCACGGTGGCTGGCTCAACGCGTGGGGGCGTCCGGGCCATGGGGCGCAGTTCCGGATCACCCTGCCGCTCGATCCGGGCGGCACGATCTCCGAGTCCCCGCTGCCGGTCGTCCCGGCCGAGAGGAGGACAGGATGAAGCGACTCGCCACCCTCCTGGTCGCGTTGGCGGTGGCGCTGGTCGGCTGCAGCGGCGTCCCCACGAGCGGCCCGGTCGAGCGCGTCTCCGCCGCCCCCGGACGCCTCAACCCCGGCGTGGAGATCGCCCCCGCCCCGCCGGGGAGGAACGCGCTCCCCATCACGGTGGTGGAGGGCTTCCTGCACGCGATGGCGTCCTACCAGCCCGACTACGCGGTCGCGCGCACCTACCTGACCACGGAGGCGTCCCGAGCGTGGAGCCCCGGCGCCGGCGTGCGCATCCACGCCGAGGGCAACCCCGTCGTGGCCACCGAGACCGGGGCCACCCTGCGCGCACCCGTGGTTGGAACGCTGGACGCCCAGGGCGCGTACCGGCAGTCCACCGAGACGATCGACCATGACTTCGGGCTCGTCCGCGACGCCGACGGCCAGTGGCGCATCGGCAACCCCCCGGCGGGGCTGTTGATCTCGGAGTACCTGTTCTCCAGTGCCTTCACCCGTGTCACGCCGTACTTCTACGCCCCGGGCGGCCGCTGGCTGGTGCCCGACCCACGGTTCTACCCGCGCGGCAGCGGTGCCTACGAGGGCGCCGCCCGCGCCGTCGTGGGTGGCGCGACGGAGTGGCTGGCACCGTCGGTCGAGCCGGCCCTGCCCGCCCTCACGCTGGAGCGTGCGACCGTCACCCCGGCCGGGGTGGCCCGCATCGAGTTGCGCCGCACCGGGGGTGATCTGGACGCCGCCCAGCGGGTGGCCCTGGCGACCCAACTGGTCTGGAGCTTCCGCTCGTTCGAGTCGATCCTGGCGGTCTCGGTCGGGTGGGTCGGCGAGGAGCCCTGGGCCGTGGATCCCTACGGCCAGACCATCCCCGTGACGGGTTTCCCCGACGCCGACCCGACCCCCCGCCAGGGCAGCCGGCAGCTGTTCGGGCTCGAGGGTGGGGCGTTGGTGCGTGTCATGGAGGGCCCCGGTGAGGGCAACCTCCCCGTCGCTCCCGGCGTCGCCAGCGCCACCCACGCGGCCGTCCGGCAGGACGCCCTCGTGGCCGCCGCGGTCACCGCCGACCGCAGCAGCCTCGAGCTCGCGCCGCTCGGTGAGTCGGTGGTCCGGCCGCTGGGCAGTTCGATCGGCCTGCGACGCCCGCAGTTCGCGCGGCAGGACAGCCTGTGGGTGAACAACGACGCCGGTGAGCTGGCCGTGGTGACCCCTCAGGGCGAGTGGACGCACCTGTTCGTGGAGGGGATCGGTGAGGGCCGTGTCGAGGCCTTCCGCATCTCACCCGACGGCATGCGGATCGCCCTGGTGGTCCAGCGCCCGGGCGGGCAGCAGGTGCTGGGACTGGCCCGCATCCAGCGGGACGGCCCCGACAGCGTCGTGGACGGGTTCCGTGAGGTCAACGTGTCCACGGGATCGCTCGCCCAGCTGACCGTGCGTGACGTCGGGTGGCGGGCGGCGGACTCCCTGCTGGTGCTGGTCGACGACGGGCGTTCGACGAGCGTGCTGGCGGCCACCCAGGACGGCTCGACCGTGGTGCCGATCGGCCCCACCGCGACGACGGGGCTGGTGGAACTGGCCGTCGCGCCGGGCGTGCCGCCCATGGTCCGCGACGCGGAGGGCCAGGTCTGGCGCTACAACAGCGACTTCCGCTGGTCGGCGCACGCCACGGCCCTCGGGGCGATTTTCTACCCGTGACAGGCGCCGCCTAAACCCTTGTGCGTGCTGACTCCCTGGGTGGACGCCGCCGCGTCCCTCTTACTCGGTTCCGCCTGCCCTGGGTGTGGGACGCCGACCGCCCAGCTCTGCACCTCCTGCGCGCCGGTGGTGGGGGACCCGACGCCGTTCGCGGTGGTGGGGACGGGCGTCCCGGTGGTGGCGGCCGGGGCGTACGCGGACGTGTGGCAGCGGTGCATTGTCGCGTACAAGGAGCGGGGTGGCTGGTGGCTGGGTGCTCCGCTGGGCCGGGCGCTGGCGCTCGCGGTCGGGGGACTGCTGGCCGGCGGGATCGGGCTCCCGGGCGAGCTCGTGCTGGTCCCGATGCCCTCGCAGCCCCGGTCGGTGCGCGAACGGGGGCTGGACACCACCCTGCTCCTGGCGCGGGTGGCGGCACGCACGCTCGCCGCCTCGGGCTTGCCGACACGGGTGGATCCGGTGCTGCGGCACGTGCGGCGCGTGTCGGACCAGTCGGCGTTGGGGGAGCACGAGCGGCGCCGCAACCTGGTGGGGGCCCTGTCGGCGCGGGTGGGGCTGCCCGGCGTGCGGGTGGTCGTCGACGACCTCACCACCACCGGCGCGAGCCTGGTCGAGGCATGCCGGGCGCTCGATGGGGCCGGGACGCCGGCGTCCGGGTGCGCGGTCGTGGCGGCGACGCCGCTGCGGCGAGCGAACGGTGAACGAACCGCGACCATCGCGTGAATATTGGGAACGTCCGCGCTAGGTTGGGGGCATGGCACCGAACGCCAGCTTCCGACCCCGGTCGGAGGGGTGGGCGTGGGTGCCACTGTTGTTTCCCGACACAGGAGGTTGACATGGACGTCATCGTCACCGGCCGTCGCTGCACCATCTCGGACGAGTTCCGGGAGAAGGTCTCGGAGCGCATCAGCGGGATCGAGCGGTTCCGCGATCGGGTCCAGCGCGTGGAGGTGCAGGTCTCGACCAACGCACACAAGCAGCCGGACCAGGCCACCCAGGTGGAGATCACCCTCATCGGGAAGGGGCCGGTCGTCCGGTCCGTCGCGTCCGCCGACGACAAGTCGGTCGCGTTCGAGCACGCCCTCGACAAGATGAAGAGCCAACTGCGCCGCGCCGCCGACCGTCGCAAGGTGCACCGTGGCCTGCGTGTCTCCGACACCCTCGACCTGCCTGGCAATGCTGCCGCGGCCCCCGCCGCCGATGACGGCCCGCAGGTGCGCCGCATCGCCGGTCTGGAGATCACGGGTGACGGGCCGCTCGTCGTTCGGGAGAAGATCTTCCCCGCGACGCCGCTGACGCTCGCCCAGGCCCTCGACGAGATGGAACTGGTGGGGCACGACTTCTTCCTCTACGTCGACGCCGAGTCGCAGGCACCGAGCGTGGTCTACCGCCGCAAGGCCTACGACTACGGCGTGATCCACCTCGACGTCGCAGCGAAGGAGTGACCCGCCGACTCACCCACGCACAGGCGCGCCGGGTGGCGCTCGCGGCCCAAGGCTTCGGGCGCCCCCGGCGCGCCGCCGTCACCATGCGGCACGTGCAGGCCGAGATCGACCGGGTGACACAGTTCCAGATCGACTCGGTGAACGTGGCGGTCCGGGCCCACCTGATGCCGCTGTTCGCGCGGCTCGGCCCCTACGACCCCGCCCTGCTGGAGCGGGCCTGGTCGAAGGCGCCTCGCAGGGTGTTCGAGTACTGGGGGCACGCGGCCAGCCTGATCGACGTGAACCTCGAGCCTGCCCTCCGGGTGCGCAAACGCGCCCAGGCCGCCGCCGAGAACAGGCGGGTGGACGAGATCCGCACGCATCACCCCGACCTCGTCCAGCGCATCCTGGGCGACATCGCGGAGCGCGGCCCGCTGACGGCCCGCGAGATCGAGCACGACGAGATCCGTCGGAAGGACCACTGGGGCTGGAACTGGTCCGAGGCCAAGTACGTCCTGGAGCACCTGTTCAACGTCGGCACCCTCAGCGTCGCCGGGCGGAACTCGGCGTTCGAGCGGCGCTACGACCTCACCGAGCGCGTGCTGCCGCCGGCCGTGCACGCCACCCCCGACCCGTCGGACGCCGACGCCCGCGACCAGCTCGTGGCCCGGGCGGCGCGGGCTTTGGGCGTCGCCGACCTCACCGCCCTGAGCGAGTACTTCTACCTGCGCAAGGACGCCACGCTCGCCGCCGTACAGCGCTTGGTGGCCCGCGGCGAACTGGAGCCGGTCGAGGTCGCCGGGGTGCCCGGCCGGCACTGGTTGTGGCACGAGGCTCGGCTGCCCCGCACGCTGCACGCGCAGGCGCTGGTGAGCCCGTTCGACTCGATGGTGTTCGAGCGCCGGCGCTTGGAGAAGCTGTTCGGCACGTACTACCGCATCGAGATCTACGTGCCTGAACCCCAGCGGCAGTACGGCTACTACGTGTACCTGTTCTGGTACGGCGACCGTCCGGCAGCCCGGGTCGACCTCAAGGCCGACCGCGCCGCCGGCGTGTTGCGGGTGCAGTCGGCGTGGCTGGAGGTTTCGACAGGCTCAGCCACCCTGTCTGCCACCGAGGTGGCCGGGGCGCTGGCGTCCGAGTTGCACCTGATGGCCGGGTGGCTGGGGCTGGCCGACGTGGTGGTGGCGCCGAAGGGCACACTGGCCGCGACGCTCGCGCTCCGGCTGTGAGGCCACCCTGCGCGTGACCCCCTACGATGGGGGACGGTGCCGTCCGGCGCCGGACGAGCGATGAGGAAGCAACCGACGTGGGCCTGTTCGACAAGTTGATGCACCTGGGCGAGGGTCGCCAGATCAAGCGCCTGGAGGCGATCGCCAAGCAGGTGAACTCGATCGAGTCCGAGTTCGAGGCCATGAGCGACGACGAGCTGCGCGGCATGACCGATGAGTTCCGCGAGCGCCTCGCGAACGGCGAGACCCTCGACCACCTCCTCCCCGAGGCGTTCGCGACGGTACGGGAGGCGTCCCGCCGGGTGCTGGGCAAGCGCCACTTCGACGTGCAGCTCATGGGTGGTGCGGCGCTCCACCTGGCCAACATCGCCGAGATGAAGACCGGTGAGGGCAAGACCCTGACCGCGACGCTGCCGAGCTACCTGAACGCGCTGACCGGCAAGGGCGTCCACGTCGTCACGGTGAACGACTACCTGGCGAAGTACCAGTCCGAGCAGATGGGCCGCGTGCACCACTTCCTCGGTCTGGAGACGGGCGTGATCCTGCAGCACATGACCCCGGCCGAGCGCCGCGTGGCCTACGCCGCCGACATCACCTACGGCACCAACAACGAGTTCGGCTTCGACTACCTGC
>CALMPQ010000037.1 GCA_937872005.1 uncultured Propioniciclava sp. | reverse complement strand
CCCTTGGCGATCTCGGCGTAGGGCACCTCCTCGCCGCACACCTCGCACACGCGCTTGTACTTGATGCGCCCCCCGTCCTTGGGGTGCACCTGCCGGAACGTGACGTCCTTCTCCTCGGTGGCGCTGTAGAGCTTCACCGGGATCGTGACGAGGCCGAAGCTGACGGCGCCCTTCCACAAGCTACGAGGCATGGGACCTAGTGTGACAGGCGTTCCCATTCCGAGGAACCGTGCCACAGCAGCTCGGTGGTGCGGAGCAGGTCGGTCACCTCGTCGGATTCCCAGGCCTGGTCGAGGTCGGCCTCCCCCACCGCGGCGGCCGCGGCCGTCGCCGTCGCACCGCCGGCCTCGTCGTCGGCGAACAGGCTCTCGACGGCCGCCCAGCGCACCGGCCCGGCCACGACCGCGCCGAACTCGGCCGGCTCGGCACCCACCGCGTCAGCCTCGCTGACCGCCACGAGCCGGACGCCGTGCTCCAGCAGGCCGGCCACCCCGGCCACCTCCAACAGGGTCCGATCGGTGTCCTCACTGTCGGGGGCGGAGAGGCCGAACGACTCCAGGAAGGCGGGCGTGGCGGCGAAGCCGGTCACGTCCCGCACCCCGGTGGACGCCCAGTCTGCGAGGTCTGTGGGGGCCAGTGGCACGAAGACGAGCATGGGCCCATCCTGTCACGGCTTATCCACAGCGGCGTACTTCGATTGCTGGCCCCCACCGGTGCCCGACCAGCAGGCTGGGTGCATGAGCACCCCCGCACGCCTGCCCTCACTGTTGCCCGCACCCGCCACGCGGCCGCCGTTGCTGCGGCTGGTCCCGCCGCCACCCGAGGAGCCACCATTCCAGGAGCCGCTGCCGATCGACGGCGACCCGCTGCTGACCTGCCCGACCGTCGGCGTCGACCCCGAGGCCGAACGCGCCGTGATCGCGATCACGCGGGCGCTGGCCGAAGTCTTCGCTGGGCGCCGACCGATCGCGCAGGTGCGCCCCGCCCTGGTGCCACGGGTCGCGCACCTGATCGACCACCTCGTCCGCAGCGGCTCCGCGCACGGCATGCGCCTCGCGGGCCTGCGCCTGCAGAGCCCCCGCGACGGCATCGTCGAGGCCAGCGCCCGGTTGGCCTCACCGGCCGCCAGCGCCGCCTTCGCCCTGCGCGTCGAGCGCCGACCCAAGCGCTGGGCCGTCACCACCCTCGAAGCCGGGCTGGCCCCCGACGGCCGGATGCCAGCCCGGTCCTGACGCAGGACTCAGCGGCGCTTCTTGTTTGAGCGACGCTGCTTGCGGTTCGCCGGTGGCACCGGCGCGGAGCCCTCGGCCTCGACGCCCTCCTCGGGCTCACCCTCGGCGTGCACCTCGACGCCGCCGCCCTCCTCCGGCCCGGAGTAGGTCAGTTGGCGCGCGGCCCCGGCCACGTCGACGGCCGCACCCGCGGCGTCCCGCACCACACCCACCTGGGGGGCACGGGGGGTGACGTTGACCTCGAGGTTGAACACGAACCCGATCGACTCCTCCAGGAAGGCGCCCATCATGGCGTTGAACATGTCGCCGCCCTCGCGCTGGTACTCCACGAGCGGGTCGCGCTGCGCCATGGCGCGCAGGCCGATGCCCTCGCGCAGGTAGTCCATCTCGTAGAGGTGCTCGCGCCACTTGCGGTCGAGCACCGACAGCACGACGCGGCGCTCCACCTCGCGCATCACCTCGGGCGTCAGCGCCTCCTCGCGGGCGCTGTACGCGCGGTCGGCGTCGACCACGAAGTCAGCCACGAGCTCGTCAGCCGTCGCCTGGCCCTCGTCGTAGTCGGCCTGGTCGAGACCCACCGGGTAGAGGGTGCGCAGCTGCGACCACAGGGCGTCGAGGTCCCAGTCCTCGGCGAATCCCTCGGTGTGGTCGCGCACGACCTGCTCGACGACCTTGGCGGTCGCCGCGCGCAGCTGGCCGTCGACGTCGGCGCCCTCGAGCACCGAGCGGCGGTCGCCGTAGATCGTGTGGCGCTGACGGTTCATCACGTCGTCGTACTTGAGGACGTTCTTGCGCATCTCGAAGTTCTGGCTCTCGACCATCTCCTGGGCCTTGGCCACCGAGTTGGTCACCTGCTTGTTCTCGATCGGCACGTCGTCGGGCACGTTGAGGGCCAGCAGCACGCGCTCGATGAGGTCGGCCTGGAACAGGCGCATCAGGTCGTCCTGCAGGCTCAGGTAGAACCGCGACTCACCCGGGTCACCCTGGCGCCCCGAGCGACCGCGGAGCTGGTTGTCGATGCGTCGGGACTCGTGGCGCTCCGAACCCACCACGTAGAGGCCACCCCGCTCGACGACCTCCTCGTGCTCGGCGTTGCACTGCTCCTCGACCTGCGGGTAGAGCTCGGCCCACGCCGCCTCGTACTCCTCGGGGCCCTCGGTCGGGTCGAGCCCCTTCTCGCGCAGCATCGCATCGGTCAAGAATTCGGCGTTGCCGCCCAGGATGATGTCGGTGCCTCGACCGGCCATGTTCGTGGCCACGGTGACCGCGCCCTTGCGCCCGGCCAGCGCCACGATGGACGCCTCCCGCGCGTGGTTCTTCGCGTTCAGCACCTCGTGCGGGACGCCCGCACGCACCAGGCGCTTGCTCAGCAGCTCCGACTTCGCCACGGACGCCGTGCCCAGCAGCACCGGCTGCCCGGCCTCGTGCCGCTCGAGCACGTCGGCGACGACGGCGTCGAACTTCGCGTCCTCGGTGCGGTAGATCAGGTCGGCCTGGTCGACGCGCACCATGGGGCGGTTCGTCGCGATCGGCAGGACGCCGAGGCCGTAGATCTTCTGGAACTCGCTCTCCTCGGTCTTCGCCGTACCGGTCATGCCGGCGAGCTTGGAGTACATGCGGAAGTAGTTCTGCAGCGTGATCGTGGCGAGGGTCTGGAACTCCTCCTTGATCTCCACGCCCTCCTTGGCCTCCAGCGCCTGGTGCAGGCCCTCGGAATAGCGGCGCCCCGCCAGCGTGCGGCCGGTGAACTCGTCGACGATGACGACCTCGCCCTCGCCGGTGACCATGTAGTCCTTGTCGCGCTTGAACAGCTCCTTGGCCTTGATGGCGTTGTTCAGGTAGCTGATCAGCGGGGTGTTGGCCGACTCGTAGAGGTTCTCGATGCCCAGCCGATCCTCGGTGAGGGCGATGCCGGGCTCCATGACGGAGACGGTCTTCTTCTTCTCGTCGACCTCGTAGTGGGTGTCGCGGATCATCCGCTTCGCCAGCCGCGAGAACACCGGGTACCACTGCTTGTTCTCCTCCGCCGGGCCGGAGATGATCAGCGGCGTGCGGGCCTCATCGACCAGGATCGAGTCGACCTCGTCGACGATCGCGTAGTGGTGGCCGCGCTGCA
>CALMPQ010000036.1 GCA_937872005.1 uncultured Propioniciclava sp. | reverse complement strand
GGCCGGACGATCACGTTCCCGGGCTTCCTGAAGGCGTACGTGGAGGGCATCGAGGAGGGCGACACCTCCGACGACGCGACCGCGAACCTGCCCGCGCTGGTCGCCGGTGAGACGCTGACGGTCGCGGGGGTCGAGGCCGAGGACCACGCCACGCGCCCGCCGGCCCGCTACACCGAGCCGTCACTGGTGGCGAAGCTGGAGGAGCTGGAGATCGGGCGGCCGTCGACGTACGCGTCGATCATCCGGACCATCACGGCCCGCGACTACGTGTTCAAGAAGGGCACGGCGCTCGTGCCGACCTGGCTCGCCTTCGCGGTGACCCGGCTGCTCGAAGAACACTTCAGTCGGCTCGTCGACTACCAGTTCACCGCCGAGATGGAGGACATCCTCGACGAGATCGCCGCAGGGTCGGCCGACCGGGTCGCCACGCTGAAGGACTTCTACTTCGGCGCCGACGGCGAGGGGGGCTACGAGGGCCTGCAGTCGCTGGTCGAGCACCTGGGCGACATCGATGCGCGTGCGCTGTCGACGTTCCATCCGGTGGCCGGCGAGGAGTCCGGCATCGCGGTGCGCGTGGGCCGCTACGGCACCTACATCGAGGACGCCGACGGCAACCGCGCCAACGTCGACGACGACCTGCCGCCCGATGAGCTGACGCTGGAGAAGGCCGCCGAGCTGCTGGCCACCCCGGCCGGGATGGAGCGCGAGCTGGGCGTCGATGCGGCGTCCGGCAACCCGGTCGTGGCGAAGAACGGCCGCTTCGGTCCGTACGTCACCGAGGTGCTGCCCGAGGGCTCGCCGAAGACGGCCAAGCCGCGCACGGCGTCCCTGTTCAAGGACATGTCGCTGGAGAGCGTCACCCTGGAGCAGGCGCTGCAGCTCATGTCGCTGCCCCGCGTGGTCGGCCAGATCGACGGCGAGGAGGTCACGGCGCAGAACGGCCGGTATGGGCCGTACCTGAAGAAGGGCACCGACTCGCGTTCGCTCGAGACCGAGGACCAACTGTTCTCGATCACGCTCGAGGAGGCCACGGCCATCTACGCCGCCCCCAAGCAGCGTGGACGCCGCGCCGCCGCCGGCCCGCTCAAGGAGTTGGGCAACGACCCGGTCTCTGGCAAGCCGGTCGTGGTCAAGGACGGCCGCTTCGGCCCGTACGTCACCGACGGCGAGACCAACGCGACCCTGCGGAAGGCGGACTCCGTCGAGGCCGTCACGATCGAGCGGGCCGCGGAGCTGCTGGCCGAGAAGCGCGCCAAGGGCCCGGCCCCCAAGAAGGCCCCCGCCCGGAGGACGACGCGCAAGAAGGCCTGATATCATCTGGGTGATATCGAGGAGGTCGGCATGGAGCAGATCCTGATTCGCAACCTGCCGGAGGGGACGAAGGCTGCGTTGCGCGCCCGGGCTGCGGGCAACGACCGTTCGGCCGAGGCCGAGGCGCGCGAGATCCTGACGCAGGCCCTCCGTCCCGATGAGCCTTCCCTCGTCGACTGGTTGTTCATGGACGAGGCGGCGGCCATCGTGTTCGAGCCGGTTCGGCTGGGGCTGACGGCCCGCGAGGTGGAGTTGTGAGCTTCGTGCTCGACACCAACGTCATCGCGGCCTTGCGTGTGCCCTTGCGGAACCCTGAGGTGGCTGCGTGGGCGGCGACGATCCCGTTGTCGGCGTTGTTCGTCTCGGCCATGTCGGTGGCCGAGATCGAGCGCGGTGTGGTCGCCAAGGAGCGTCAGGACCCTGGCCAAGGCGCGGTGCTGCGTCGCTGGTTCGAGGAGCGGGTGCTGCCCGCCTTTCAGGGGCGCGTCCTGCCCTTCGACCTGGCTGCTGCCCGGGTGTTGGCCACCTACCGCGTCCCCGAGCACGCACCCTTGGATGACGCGATCACCGCGGCGATCGCGCAGGCATCGGGCAGGGTGGTCGTCACGCGCAACACCAGGCACTTCGAGCCGCTCGGTGTCCTGTGCGTCAACCCTTGGGCTTGACTCCGACGAGCGCGGGGATCACGTGCTCGGTGAGGAGTGGCGCGAGCGGCACGTCGGTCGGTTCACCCAGCGCGAGCCAGCGAATCTCCTCGATCTCCCCGGACGCCGCGGGCTCACCCGAGTGCGGGGCAGCGAAGACGTCGGAGCTGATCACCAGACCCGGCTCATTGGCGGCATCCGCCGACCAGGTCCCGAGCAGGGTGACGGACGCCGGGTCAAGAGTGATCCCCACCTCTTCGGCGACCTCGCGGATCGCCGCGTCCCGGTGTGACTCCCCGGGCTCGACCTTGCCACCCGGCAGCATGAACACCGAGGTGCCGGCCTTGCGGACGATCAGCAGGTCGCCGGCGGCGTTGCGCGGGGTCACCGAGACGACGGACAGGTGCGGAGCCACGGCGTCCATCAAACCACGCTGCGCACACCCTCCCGGGCCTCTTCCGCGCCCGGCCCGCCCAGGAAGGCGAACGCCGCCTCGCGGCCCATCAACGCGCACAGGATGGCCACCATCGGCCCCTCGACGATGGGGCCCTCGCCGCGCTCCCAGTCGATGTCGGTGGCCTTCCACCGGAAGCGCGCCAACGCGACGGTGACGGGGAGGGTGAACCCCTTGGGTTGCCCCCACGTCCACGAGGCCGCGGTGGCGGCGGCGCGAGGGTCGGCGTCCAGCCCGCGACCCAGGGGGAGGGCGATGTCGTGGTGGTGCACGATCGGGTCGACCAGGTTGTTGATCACCCCCGTGCCGAAAACGGCCTTGTGGTGGCCGGGCAGGGTGCGCACCTCGGCCAGCAGCTCGGCGTCGGAGTGCCGCGCGGCCCGGCGGCGGGCGAGGTCGGCGATCGCCCGGTTCATGTCGCCGCCGCCCCGGATCATCGCCCCCACCACCGGGAGCAGGTGCGCGACCGAGTTCGTGTCCCGCTGCCAGAGGAGGTGGCCGACGACGTCCCGGATCGCCCAGCCATCACACAGCGAGGGGCGGGCCCAGTCGTCGGCCGACAAGGTCTCGAGCAGGGCGATCGTCCGGCGGCGCTGGTCGTCGGCGGCGGCCCAGAAGTCGTCGAGCAGCTCGGTCATGCGCAAACACTACATCTGTAGTAACCTCGCGACAAGGGAACGGGGGCCGGTCCTCGCGGACCAGCCCCCGTCGTGTGCTCAGACCCCGAAAGGTCAGTCGGCCTGCTCGGCGCCCATGCCCGGGACCGTGTCGGCGCCTTCGCCACCGCCGCGGACGGCGGCCTCGACGCGCGAGCCGATGGTCTCGTCGACCGACTTCCAGTACCAGAAGAAGCGCTCGAGCACCTCGGGACGGGTGAGCCCCTGGCCGTTGGCGGTCAGGGTCTCGACCAGGCGGTCGCGGGCGGCGTCGTCGAAGACCTCGCGGACCAGCGTGCCGGCCTGGCCGAAGTCGTCGTCCTCGGCGTGCAGGGCGTAGGCCTGGCGCACCATCTCGCCGTCGGCCTCCCAGCCCTCGGCGACCTTGCCCTGGAACTCCTGCGCCGACTCACGGCCGAGCGAGTTCGGGGCGTACACCGGGGCGGTGCCGCTGTGGTGGTACGCCTGGTTGCCGTCGAACATCCACTGGTTGACGGCCTCGAAGCCGCCCTCGACACCCTGCGGCTGGTTCACCGGCAGCTGGTGGAAGTTCGGGCCGATGCGGTAGCGGTGCGCGTCGGCGTAGGCGAACACGCGACCCAGCAGCATCTTGTCGGGGGAGACGCCGACGCCCGGCACCATGTTCGAGGGCGCGAACGCGGCCTGCTCGATCTCGGCGAAGAAGTTGTCGGGGTTCTTGTTCAGCTCCAGGACGCCCACCTCGTGCAGCGGGTAGTCGGCGTGCGACCAGGTCTTGGTCAGGTCGAACGGGTTGAAGCGGTAGGTCTTGGCCTCCTCGTAGGGCATGACCTGCACCGACATCGTCCACTTCGGGAAGTCGCCGTTGGCGATCGACTGCCACAGGTCGCGGCGGTGGAACTCGGCGTCCTCACCGGCGAGCACGGTGGCCTCCTCGTTGGTGAGGAACTCCATGCCCTGCTGGGTGTGGTAGTGGAACTTCACCCAGAAGCGCTCGCCGGCCTCGTTGACCCACTGGTAGGTGTGCGAGCCGTAGCCGTTCATGTGGCGCCACGTCTTGGGCAGGCCACGGTCGCCCATGAGGTAGGTGACCTGGTGGGCCGACTCGGGGGAGAGCGTCCAGAAGTCCCACTGCATGTCGGCGTCGCGCAGGCCGTTGGAGGCCAGGCGCTTCTGCGAGCGGATGAAGTGCGGGAACTTCATCGGGTCGCGGAGGAAGAAGATGGGGGTGTTGTTGCCCACGATGTCGAGGTTGCCCTCGGTGGTGTAGTAGCGCAGCGAGAAGCCACGGACGTCACGCCACGTGTCGGGGGAGCCCAGCTCACCGGCGACGGTCGAGAAGCGCAGCAGCGTCTTGGTCTCGGTGCCGGGCTGGAAGACGGCCGCCTTGGTGAAG
>CALMPQ010000035.1 GCA_937872005.1 uncultured Propioniciclava sp. | reverse complement strand
CGGTCGAGGCGACCGACGAGCCCGTCGACGCGAAGAAGGGCACCGTGCTGAAGGTGACCCCCGACGAGGGCACCCAGATCGCCGTCACCGAGACCGTGACGCTGTCGGTCGCCACGGGCAGGGGGAAGCTGCCGAGCCTCCTCGGGATGACCCGGGAGGCGGCCAAGGCCGAGGCCGAGAAGTACGGGTTCCGCAACGTGGAGTTCCAGGGTCCCGAGGACGGGACGGTGCTGCGCACCTCGCCCCAACCGCTGGACGTCATCGAACGCGACGCGAAGGTCACCGTGTATCTGCAGGCGACGGCGGCACCCACGACGCCGCCCGCGACCACGCCGCCGGCCAGCCCGCCCGCGACGGAGCCCACGACCGAGCCGACCAACGAGCCCAACCCGAGCTCCACGCCGACCGGCTGAGGCCCGGCGATATGCTGGGCCCGTTCCACCACGATCCAGGAGAGAGCAGACGTGCCTGAGTCCAAGGGCCGCAAGGAGGCCGCGGCGAAGAAGAAGTCCGCCACCAAGGCGGCCGTCGCCGAGGAGCGCGCCGAGAAGAAGCGGCTCGGCAAGGCCGGGTTGGCCCCGACCCGCCAGTGGGTCGTCCCGACCTTCATCACCCTGATGCTGCTGGGCGTGCTCTGGCTCGTCGTGTGGTACCTGACGGCGTCGACGGGCATCGTCGTGCCCGGCATGAGCGACCTCGGCAACTGGAACCTCCTGATCGCCATGGTCCTGATGGGCGGCTCGTTCGGCGTCGCCACGCTCTGGAAGTAGTGGACGGCGGGCCCACCCTCAAGCAGGCGCGGGAACGCGCCCGGGCGACGCGCGGGCCGTTGCGGTTCGCCAGCGTCATCGTGTGCGTGGTGGCCGGGTTCATGATGACCACCAGCGCCCTCGCGTCGCGGGGCAACGACCTGCGCCCGGCGCGGACCACCGAGTTGGCCGCGCTCGTCCAGGCCGAGGCCGATCGGGTGGACCAACTGGGGCGCACGGCGTCCGGATTGCGCGCGGAGGTGGACGGCCTGACGGCGAGGGCCGAGGGTGGCGCGGGGTTGCCCGACCTCACCGCGGCGGCCGAACGGGCCGACTCGGTGCCCGTGACGGGGCCCGCGGTGACGGTGACCCTGACCGACGCCCCGGCCTCGGTGGCCCCCGCAGGGGTGGACCCCGACCTGCTCGTGGTGCACCAGCAGGACATCCAGGCCGTCGTGAACGCGCTGTGGTCGGCGGGGGCCGAGGCGATGACGATCCAGGGCCAGCGGGTGAGCTCGCGGACGGGGATCAAGTGCGTCGGCAACACCGTCGTGCTGCACGGGGTGCCCTACGCGCCGCCGTACCGGATCACCGCGATCGGGCCGGTGCAGAACCTGGAGAAGGCGCTGCGCGAGAGCGACTACCTGCGCATCTACCGCACCTACGTGGACGCCTATCGGCTGGGCTACGAGGTCTCCCGCCAGGCACGCGTGGAGATGCCCGCCTACGCCGGCCCCGCGGATTTCCAGTACGCGCGCGTGCCGCGCTGACGCCGAGAGCCCGTGTTCCGGGCGCCGAGAGCCCGTGTTCCGGGCGCCGAGAGCCCGTGTTGACCACCTCGGCGAGAATGGACCCCATGGCCCGCATCCTCGTCATCGACAACTACGACTCGTTCGTGTGGAACATCGTCAGCTACCTCGCCCAGATCGGCGCTGAGGTCGAGGTGTGGCGCAACGACGACCCCCGGTTCGCTGACGACGGCTGGGTCGAGGGCTTCGACGGCATCCTGATCACCCCCGGGCCCGGAACGCCCGAGGCGGCCGGGGTCAGCATCGATGTCGTCCGCCAGCAGGGCGGGCGGGTGCCGATCTTCGGCGTGTGCCTGGGCCTGCAGTCGATCGCCGTGGCCTATGGCGGGGTCGTCGACCGGGCGCCGGAGTTGCTGCACGGCAAGACGTCGCTCGTGCACCACGACGGACGTGGCGTCTTCGCGGGCCTGCCCAACCCGTTCACCGCGACGCGCTACCACTCGTTGGCCATCGAGCCCGACTCGGTGCCCGACGAGCTGGAGGTCTCGGCGTCCACCGATTCGGGCGTGATCATGGCCGTGCGCCACAGGTCGCTGCCGGTCGAGTGCGTGCAGTTCCACCCCGAGTCGGTGCTCACCGAGGGCGGCTACCAGATGCTCGCCAACTGGCTCGCCGCGTGCGGGGACGCCGACGCCCCGGCCCGCGCCGTCGGCCTGGCGCCCCTCATGGCGACGACGGCCTGAACGCAGGCTGTCGACGCCCGGAACACAGGCTCTCGGCGCTGGGAGTACAGGCTCTCGGCGCGGTGACCGGAACGGTCAGCCCTGCGGCTTGAGCAGCGGGAAGAGGATCGTCTCGCGGATTCCCTTGCCGGTGAACAGCATGATCAACCGATCGACGCCCAGGCCGAGGCCGCCCATCGGGGGCGCGCCGAACTCGAGGGCGTTGAGGAAGTCCTCGTCGAGCTGCATCGCCTCGGGGTCACCCTTGGCCGCCAGCAGCGACTGCTCGGTGAACCGCTCGCGCTGGATCACCGGGTCGATCAGCTCCGAGAAGCCGGTGCCGCGCTCCATGCCGCCGATGATGAGG
Organism: uncultured Propioniciclava sp.; assembly: GCA_937872005.1. GTDB lineage: Bacteria > Actinomycetota > Actinomycetes > Propionibacteriales > Propionibacteriaceae > Propioniciclava. Next base: position 13,788 of record CALMPQ010000035.1, on the reverse strand, counting down.
TCCCAGGCCTCGACCAGGCGCGGGTCGTCCCGATGCGGGCGGGCCAGGGGCTGCGCGATCGCCGGGTAGTCGCACACGAACGTCGGCTGGATCAGGGTCGGCTCGACGATCTCGCCGAACAGCTCCATGGCCAGCTTGTCGTCGCTCAGCTTCGGGTCGAACTCCACCCCGTGCTCGGACGCGATCGCCTCCAGTTCGGCGCGGGGCGTGTCGATCGTGACGGGGCGCCCCACCACCTCGGACAACCCCCCGTAGAACGGCAGCCACCGCCACTCGCCGTCGAGGTTGATCACGCCGTCCTCGGTCTCGACCTGGCGGGAGCCGACCGCGTCGGCGGCGTCCACGATCACCTGCTGGATGACGGCGGCGATGCCGCGCTGGTCGGTCCACGCCTGGTAGCACTCGAGCATGGTGAACTCCGCCGAGTGCGATGAGTCGATGCCCTCGTTGCGGAAGATGCGCCCCATCTCGTAGACCTTGTCGGTGCCGCCGACCATGGCGCGCTTGAGGTAGAGCTCGAGCGCGATGCGCAGCGTCATGTCGATGTCGAACGCGTTGAGGTGCGTCGTGAAGGGGCGCGCCGCCGCGCCGCCGTGGATGAGCTGCAGCGTCGGCGTCTCGACCTCGATGTAGCCCAGCCGGTGCAGCGTCTCGCGGATCGAGCGGGTGATCGCCGCCCGTGTCCGCACCATGGCGCGGGCGTCGTCGCGCACGACCAGGTCTGCGTAGCGCTGGCGGACGCGGGTCTCCTCCGACAGCTCGTTGTGCAGCGTCGGCAGCGGGCGGAGCGCCTTGGACGCAAGCACCCAGTCGGTCGCCATGATCGACAGCTCGCCGCGCTTGGACGCGATCACGCGGCCCGTCACCGACACGAAGTCCCCCAGGTCGGTGTCGGCCTTCCAGGCGTCCAGCGAGTCCTGGCCAACCTCGGCCAGCGAGAGCATGACCTGCAGGCGGTCGCCATCGGCGTCCTGGGTGAACTGGTCGGCCAGCGTCGCGAAGCACAGCTTGCCGGTGTTGCGCTGGAACATGATCCGCCCGGCTACGCTCACCACGACGTCGGTCTCCTCGCCCGGGGCGAGATGGCCCCACGTGGCGCGCACCGTGGCGAGCGCGTGCGTGCGCGGCACCTCGACGGGGTAAGGCTGACGGCCCTCGGCCAGCAGCCGCTCGCGCTTGGCCAGGCGCACCTGGACCTGCTCGGAGACCGACGGCTGGGGGGCGGCGGACGCCGCGCGCTGATGCTTGTCGTTCACCCCGCCACCCTACCGAGAACCGCCGCGGACGAAGTGGGATGCTTGGCTCGTGAAGTGCTCCGCCCCGAAGCTCGCGTCCCTGGCAGGCACAGCCGCCCTGCTGGCGGGGTGCGCCCTGACGCCACCGTCGACCGGCACGTCCGTCCCGGCGCCCCCATCTTCCCCGGCCGCACACGCCGCAACCCCCGCCGCACCCACGCCGGCCGGCACCGCGTCCGGCGCACCCGCCCCCGCGAGCGTCCCGACGTTGTTCGCGGTACAGACGCTGCTGAATTCCCCCACCGAGCTCGACATCGCGGTCTTCGGCGACTCGACCGGCGACGAGATGACGGAGTGGCCCGCCCTGTGGGCCACCGAGATGAGCAGCGACCACGCCGTGACCCTCAACCGATGGATCACGAGCTCGGGCCGGTACGAGGAGCGCGTCCTGAGCGGTGACGGCCCGCACCGCACCGTATGGAACTGCTCGGTCAGCGGCTGGAAGCCGTCGAACTTCTACGACCACGTCGACGACTGCCTGCCCGAGGCCCCCGACGTGGTGGTCATCTCGCTCGGACACAACAACAATTCCGACCCGGCCCAGGCACTCCCCCAGCTGCAGACGCTCCTGGGCCTCGTGCGCGATCAGGCCACCCCGGACGTCCCGATCGTGATCACGATGCAGAACCAGGTGACCACCCCCGAGCGGCTCCCCGCCGCCGACGAGGTGACCCGCCTCATCGCCGAGTGGGCCATCGAGGAGAAGTACCCCATCATCGACGTCTACCACGCCTTCACCGACGCCCCCGGCGGCGCCGGGCCGCTCCTCAAGCCCGACGGACTGCACCCCAACGAGGCCGGCTCGGTGCTGTGGGCCGACACGGTCGTGGAGACGTTGACCCCCTGGCGTTCCTGAGGCCGTCTAGGGTTGGAGCACCCTCGTGGAAGGAACGCCCATGCCCAACGGGCCCGTGACCCTCGTCATCCTCGGCGCGTCGGGTGACCTGACGCACCGCCTGCTGCTGCCCGGCCTGGGCACGCTGCTGCGGGCGCGTCCCGCCCTGGATGTGACCCTCGTCGGGGCCGCTTTCGACGACCTGGACGACGCGACGTGGCGCGAGCGCGTCCGCGAGGCGCTGGCCGAGGGTGGCTGCCGCACCGAGCACGCCGAGCGGATGGCGTCCGAGACCCGCTACGAGCACCTCGACGTGACGGACGGCGCGGCGATGAAGGCGTTCCTGGCCGACATCGACGAGGCCGGACGCCCCATCGTCCTGTATTTCGCGCTGCCGCCGGCGATCAGCCAGAAGGCGTGCGAGGTGCTGTCGACGCTCGAGCTGCCAGAGGGGCTGCGCGTGGCGATCGAGAAGCCGTTCGGGTCGAGCCTGGAGTCGGCCAAGGCGTTCAACAAGCTGCTCACGTCCGTGGTGCCCGAGGATCGGATCTTCCGCGTCGACCACTACCTCGGCAAGGCGACCGTGGTGAACCTGCTGGGCATCCGCTTCGGCAACCGCATCTTCGAGCCGGTGTGGAACGCCAACAACATCGAGCGCGTGGAGATCATCGCCGACGAGGGGCTCGCCCTCGAGGGCCGCGCCGGGTACTACGACAAGGCGGGCGCGCTGAAGGACATGATCCAGTCGCACCTGCTGCTGGTGATGGCGATCTTCGCCATGGAGGAGCCGGCCAACATCGACGCCATCGAGCTGCGCGACCTCATGATGCACACTCTGCGCGCGACCCAGCTGTGGTCGGGCGAGGGCGAGGTTCCGTCGCGGCGCGCGCGGTACGCGGCCGGCACGATCGACGGACGTGAGGTGCCCGACTACACCGCCGAGCCGGGCGTCGACCCCGCGCGCCAGACCGAGACGCTGGCCCAGCTCACCGTGGAGATCTGCAACGCACGCTGGGCCGGTGTCCCCTTTCGGCTGCGGTCGGGCAAGGCGCTGGGTGACGGGTTCCGCGGCATCGTGGTCAAGTTCAAGCCGGTGGCGCACCTGCCGGGCGGGTTCCACAACGAGGCTCCCCCCAACGTGATGGTGATCGGCATCGCCTGACGACGGTGCGCCAGCCGGTGCGCCCGATCGCCGAGGCGGCCGTCTCGGCGCTGCTGCGCGCCATCTCCGACGGCACAACTCCGGACCCGACCGAGGTTCTGTTCCACCCCGACCTGGTCATCCGCCGCTCGACCGGGCCCGCGCCCTCGCGTCCGGCGATCCACGCCTGACCGTGCCGCGTTCGTGGTCGAGCAGCCACCGCTTACGGTCGACGCCGCCCGCGTAGCCGGTCATCGCCCCCGAGGCGCCGACCAGCCGGTGGCAGGGCACGATGATGCTGATCGGGTTGCGCCCCGTCGCCGCCCCCACCGCACGGGACGCCCCGGGCCGCCCCAGCTCCCGGGCCAAGTCACCGTAGGTCAGCGTCCCCCCCGCCGGGATCTGCTGCAGCGCCGCCCAGACGGCCTTCTGGAAGTCGGTCCCCCGCGGCGCCACCTCGACGTCGAACTCCGAGCGCTTCCCCGCGAAGTACTCGCCCAACTGGGCCACCGCGTCCGGGGCAACGGTGTCGTCGCGCTCACCCAGGCGCGCGGCGTCCGGGAAGTACTTCTGCCCGTCGGTGTAGAGCGCGCACAGCACGCCGGCGTCGTCGACGACCAACGTCAGCGGCCCGACGGGTGAGTCGATCACGCGGTGTTTCATGGGTTCCCCTTCGGCAGGTGGTTGATCGGGTGGTCGCCCAGCGCCCACAGGTGTTGCGTCGCGTACGCGCGCCACGGACGCCAACGGCCGGCGTCCGCCTCCCCCAGGCCGAGCACGGCCAGGCCCTTGCGGACCCCCAGGTCGGACGCGGGAAACGCATCGGGGTCGCCCAGGGAGCGCATGGCGACGACCTCGACGGTCCACGGGCCGATCCCGGGCAGGGCGGCGAGCGCCGCACGCGCCACCCCTCGGTCGGCCCCCGGCGATAGGTCGACCTCGCCCGAGGTCAGCGACGCGGCCAGGCCCGTCACGGTCCGCACCCGGGACGCCGGCATGGCCAGCGCACCCGGGTCGGGGTCGACCAAGGCCTCGGGTGGGGGGAACAGGTGCGTCAGGTCCCCGACCGGGTCGTCGACCGGCTCACCGTGGGCGAGCACCAGCCGCGCAGCATGGGTGCGGGCGGCCGCCGTCGACACCTGCTGGCCCAGCACAGCCCGGATCGCGAACTCGTCGGGGTCGACCGTCCGCGGCACCCGGCGTCCGGGGGACACTGCGACCAACGGCGCCAGCGCGGCATCCAGACCCAGCGCCGCGTCCACGGCCACCGGGTCGGCGTCCAGGTCGAGCAGGCGGCGACAACGCCCGATGGCGGGCGTGAGGTCGCGCGGATCGGTCAGGTGCAGCACCGCCGCCACGTGGTCGGCCCGTGGCGCCAGCGCCACGAACCCCGGCCCGAAGGGCAGGCGCAGCGTGCGGCGGTACCAGCCGTCGTGCCACTCCTCCACCCCCGGGACCGCGGTCGCGGCCAGGTGCCCGAACACGTTGCTCGGGTCGAACGGGCGCCGGAACGCCAGCCGCAGGGCGATCTCCAGCAGGCGTCCTTCGTGGCCCTTCGCCAGGCCCGGGGAACGCGAGCCGCGCAACCCCGACGGCGTCGTCGCGTACACCGCCTGCACGGTGTCGTTGAACGATCGGATCGACCCGAAGCCCGCCGCGAACGCCACCTCGGCCAGCGGCAGGTCGGTGGTCTGCAGCAGCACGCGCGCGGTGTGGGCGCGTTGGGTCCGGGCCAGCGCGAGCGGAGAGGCGCCCAACTCGTCCAAGGTCAGCCGTTGCGTCTGCCGCACCGAGTAGCCCAACCGGGACGCCAACCCCTCGACCCCCTCGCGGTCCACGACGCCGTCGCCGATGAGCCGCACCGCACGCGCGGTCGTGTCGGCACGCACGTCCCACTCCGGGGAGCCGGGGACGGCGTCCGGGCGGCAGCGCTTGCACGCACGGAACCCGGCCGCCTGGGCCGAGGCCGCGCTGGGGTGGAACACCATGTTGCGCGGGGCCGGCGTCCGGGCCGGGCAGGAGGGCCGGCAGTAGATGCCGGTGCTGGTCACACCCGTGAAGAAGGTGCCGTCGAACCGCGCGTCGCGGCTGGCGACGGCGGCGAGGCAGGTGTCACGGTCGGGAACCATGCGCCCATCGTCACCCAGACCCGAGGCGACGGTCTAGCAGGAATACGACATCACGGCACGCGCACCGGCAGCGCCGCTTCGTGCACCTCGCGCAGCATGGCGCGGACCTGGCCGACGGCGTCCCCGTCGAGCTCCCCCTCCACCGGACGGCCGAGCAACACCTCGACCTTCTTCGCCTGGGTCAGCTTCACCGATGGGTGGCCGAGTCGGTGCCCGCTGACGAGGTCGACCAGCACCGCACCCCACCCGAGCAGGCCCTTCGGGGAGACGACCAGCACGTCGAGCAACCCGTCGTCGATGAGCGCGTCGGGCATCAGCTGCGCCCCCGCGGTCAGCTCGCCGCAGTTGCCCACCATCACGGCGCGGGCGTGCTGGCTCCGCGTGTGCTGCCCGTCGGCCGACGCGCGCACCCGGAACCCGCGGTTCACCAGGGCCTTCGCCCCCGACAACACATAGGCGACCCACCCGAAACGCTTCTTGACGCCCTCGTCGACGGACGCCATCGTCTCGGCATCCAGCCCCACACCGGCCGCCACCAGGAAGATCTCGACGTCGCCGTCGTCGAACGTGACCCGCCCGACGTCGATGCGCCGCGTGCTCCCGGTCAGGGCGATCCGCAACGCGTCGTCGAGGTCGAGCGGCAGCCCGAGGTTGCGGGCGAGGAGGTTGCCGGTGCCGGCCGGCAGGAGCCCCAGGGGCACCTCGGCCTCGTCCTCGGGCGGACGCTCCTCGAGCAGCCCCTGCACCACCGCGCGCACCGTGCCGTCGCCGCCGAGCGAGCACACGACGGACGCGCCGTCCCGCACCGCCTGCTTGGCCTGGCCGACGCCGGGGTCCTCGACCGTCGTCTCGTACCAAGCCGGGCGCGCATGCCCCTCCTCGGCGCAGATCGCCTCGATGCGCGCGCGCACCTCGTCGACGTCGTCGAACTTCGAGGGGTTGAGCACGACCGCGACGCGGGGCAACTGGTCCATGCGACGAGCCTAGTCCCAGCCACAACGAAGACACGAGCCCCGTCCCGTCCCAAGCGGGCAACTTGTGAGTGAGCGCTCACTCACGTACGCTTCCCCGACGTGAGTCGCGCGAAACCCCTTCCCCCCGACGAGCGCCGCAGAGCCCTCGTGGATGCCACCCGCCCCCTCCTGCTGGAGCAGGGGCCGACCGTCTCCACGCGCCAGATCGCCGAGGCGGCCGGGGTCGCCGAGGGCACGATCTTCCGCGTGTTCGAGTCCAAGGACGAACTGCTGCACGCCTGCGTCATCGACGCCCTCTCCCCCCACGACTTCGTCGAGCAACTGGACGCCGTCGCCGCGGCCAGCGACCTCCACGGCCTGCTGGTGGCCGCGGCGTCCGGCCTGATCGAGCGGGGTGAGACCATTCGCACGCTGATCGGCATGCTGCACGGGCAGTTCGGCCCGCACCCGGCCCCCACCGCCAGTGAGGCCGATCGCGCGTGCACCCGGCCCGACCCCCGCCAGTCGCGCGAGCAGGTGCTGGACGCCCTCACCGACGCGCTCAGCCCGCACGCCGACGCGCTGCGCGTCACGCCGCGGGATGCGGCGCGCACCCTGATGGCGCTCACCTTCGGCGCCACCCACACCCTCTCGGGCAACCGGGAGTTCGAGGCCGACCAGATCGCCGACCTGGTCCTGCACGGGATCGGAGCCGCCCGATGAGCACCGCCACGACCGCCACCCCCGTCGCCAAGAAGGGCGCGCTGACGCGCACGCTGGTCACCTACCTCAAGCCCTACACCGGCTGGCTCGTCGCCGTCGTCCTGCTGCAGCTGCTGGCGTCGGCCGCCTCGCTGTTCCTGCCGACGCTGAACGCGCGGATCATCGACGAGGGTGTGGCCACCGGCAACATCGGCGTCATCTGGACCCTCGGCGCCGCCATGCTCGGCGTCACCCTGCTGCAGATCGCCGGCCAGGCCGGCGCGATCTGGTTCGGCGCCCGCACGGCGATGGGCTTCGGCCGCGACGTGCGCGCCGCCGTCTTCGAGCGGGTGCTGAGCTTCAGCGCGCGCGAGGTCAACCAGTTCGGCGCCCCCAGCCTCATCACCCGCACCACCAACGACGTGCAGCAGGTGCAGCAGCTGGTCATGATGACCGCGTTCATGATCGTGGGCGCCCCCATCATGATGGTCGGCGGCCTGTTCATGGCCCTGCGCGAGGACCTCGGCCTGTCGTGGCTCGTCGCCGTCGCCGTCATCGGCATGGGCGGCATCATCCTGGTCATCCTGCTGCAGGCGCTCCCGCTCTTCAGGCAGATGCAGACCCGCATCGACATGCTCAACCGCGTCCTGCGCGAGCAGATCGCCGGCCTGCGCGTGATCCGCGCGTTCGTGCGCGAGCCGGTCGAGGCGTCCCGCTTCGACGTAGCCAACGCCGAGCTGACCACGACCTCGCTGCGGGTGGGACGCCGCATGCTCACCTTCTTCCCCGTCGTCCAGCTCGTGATGGGGCTCTCGGGCGTGGGCGTGATGTGGTTCGGCGGCCTGCGGGTCGACGCCGGCGAGATGCAGATCGGCCAGCTGACCGCGTTCCTGCAGTACCTGACGATGATCCTGATGAGCGTCATGATGTCGACGATGCTGCTGATGATCGCGCCGCGCGCGCAGGTCTGTGCGGTGCGCATCCAGGAGGTGCTGCAGACGCGCTCGTCGGTCGTGCCGCCCACCGACGGCGTCCGCGACGGGCTCAGCCACGGCGAGGTGGTCTTCGAGGACGTGGAGTTCAGCTACCCCGGCGCCGACGCCCCCGTGCTGACCGGCATCTCCTTCGCGGTGCGGCCCGGCCAGACGACCGGCATCATCGGCTCGACCGGCTCGGGCAAGTCGACGCTGGTCAGCCTGATCCCGCGGCTCTTCGACGCGACGGGCGGCCGGGTGCTGGTCGACGGCGTCGACGTGCGCGAGCTCGACCCCGAGGTGCTGTGGACCTCCATAGGGCTGGTCCCCCAGCGGCCCTACCTGTTCACCGGCACGATCGCCTCGAACCTGCGCTACGGCAACCCCGAGGCCACCGACGAGGAACTGTGGCAGGCCCTCGAGGTCGCCCAGGCCCGCGACTTCGTCGAACGCATGGACGGCCACCTCGAGGCCCCCATCGCCCAGGGCGGCACCAACGTCTCCGGTGGCCAGCGGCAGCGGTTGTCGATCGCGCGGGCGCTCGTGCGGCGCCCTGACGTCTACCTGTTCGACGACAGCTTCTCGGCCCTCGACGTCGCCACGGACGCCCGCCTGCGGGCCGCCCTCGCCGCCGAGACCGCCGACGCCGCGGTCGTCATCGTCGGGCAGCGGATCGCGACGATCCGCGACGCCGACCAGATCATCGTGCTCGACGACGGGCGCATCGAGGGCATCGGCACCCACGAGCAGTTGCTCACCACGTGCCCGACGTACGTCGAGATCGTCGAGTCCCAGTTCAAGGCCGAGGAGGTCTCCGCATGACGGCCAAGGTCACCGCAGCGCCCGAACGCCCCAAGCACGGGCCGCAGGTCCGCGGGCACGGCCCGGGTTCGCACCTGGGCGGGCCGCAGGAGAAGGCGATCAACTTCCTGCCCTCGCTCAAGCGGCTGCTGGGCAGCCTGCGCCCCGAGCGAACCAAGATCTGGTGGGTCATCCTCCTCACCATCGCCGCGCAGCTCGCGAACGTGCTGAACCCCGCGATCCTCGGCGAGATGACGAACCTGCTCTTCCGGGGCCTGTTGGGCAAGGACCTGGCGGCCGGGGCGTCCCTCGACCAGGTGGTGGCCGACCTGCGGGCGCGTGGGCAGGGCACCTACGCCGACATGATCGCCGGCATGCACGTCGTGCCTGGCCAGGGTGTCGACTGGGACGCCGTCGCCCGCGTCGGCTGGCTCGCCGTCGGCCTGGCCGTGGGTGGGGCGGTGCTGATGTGGGCGTCCGGCTGGCTGCTGAACGACGTGGTGCAGTCGGCGGTCTACCGCCTGCGCCAGCAGGTGCAGGCCAAGCTCGACCGGCTGCCGATCAGCTTCTTCGACCGCCAGCCGCGCGGTGAGCTGCTGTCGCGGGTGACGAACGACATCGACAACGTGGCGCAGTCGCTGCAGCAGACCCTGTCGCAGCTGCTGAGCAACCTGCTCATCCTGGTCGGGGTGCTGGTGATGATGTTCTGGGTGTCGCCGCTGCTGGCGGTCATCGCGATCATCGCGGTGCCGGTGTCGATGTTCGCCGCGATGGCGATCGGCAAGCGGTCGCAGTCGCGGTTCGCTGCGATGTGGAAGTCGACCGGCGACCTGAACGCCCAGGTCGAAGAGGCCTACACGGGGCACGCCTTGGTGAAGGTGTTCGGGCGGTCGAAGGAGGTCGCGGCGGCCTTCGCGAAGGACAACGACAAGCTGCACGATGCGGCCTTCGGCGCCCAGTTCATCTCGGGGTTGATGATGCCGGTGATGTTCTTCATCGGGAACCTCAACTACGTCGCGATCGCCGTCGTCGGCGGCCTGCGGGTGGCGACCGGCCAGATGACGCTGGGGTCGGTTCAGGCGTTCATCCAGTACTCGCGGATGTTCAGCCACCCCATCACCGCCGTCGCCTCGATGGCGAACCTGCTGCAGTCGGGCGTGGCCTCGGCCGAGCGCGTCTTCCAGGTGCTGGACGCCGACGAGCAGTCGCCCGAGGCGTCCGGGTCGCTGCCGGTGCCGCTGACGGGCCGGGTTCGGTTCGAGGACGTGTCGTTCTCGTACTCGCCCGAGAGGCCGCTCATCGAGGGGCTGACGTTCGAGGCGTACCCGGGCTCGACGGTGGCGATCGTGGGGCCCACGGGGGCCGGCAAGACGACCATGGTGAACCTGCTGATGCGGTTCTACGAGCTCGATGCGGGGCGCATCACGCTGGACGGGGTGGACATCGCGTCGGTGCCGCGCTCGGAGCTCCGGTCGAAGACCGGCATGGTGCTGCAGGACACGTGGCTGTTCGGCGGGACGATCCGGGAGAACATCGCCTACGGACGGCCCGACGCGACCGAGGAGGAGATCCTCGCCGCGGCGACGGCGACCTACGTCGACCGGTTCGTGCACTCGCTGCCGGATGGCTACGACACGGTGATCGACGAGGAGGGCTCGAACGTCTCGACCGGTGAGAAGCAGCTGATCACGATCGCCCGGGCGTTCCTGGCGAACCCGGCGCTGCTGATCCTGGACGAGGCGACCTCATCGGTCGACACGCGGACCGAGCTGCTGCTGCAGCGGGCCATGTCCGCGCTGCGGTCGGACCGCACGTCGTTCGTCATCGCGCACCGGTTGTCGACGATCCGCGACGCCAACGTGATCCTCGTCATGGAGGAGGGCCGCATCGTCGAGCAGGGCAACCACGCCGAGCTCATCGAGGCCCGGGGCGCGTACTGGCGGCTGTACGAGTCGCAGTTCGCCGGCGCTTCCGAAGACCCGGACGCCGCCGCCTGACCCTCCCCCGCGCCGACAGCCCGTGTTCCCGCTGCCGACAGCCTGTGTTCCCGCTGCCGAGAGCCTGTCTGCGGCGCGGCCAGAGGCTCTCGGCGCCCGGAACACGGGCTGTCGGCGGAAGGTCAGCCGTGGGAGGCCAGCACGGCGTCCACGTCGGCGGGGGTGATGGGCAGGTCGGGGTACTTCGCCAACCGGCGCAGGGGCTGCCCGCCCATCACGGCGAGGCGTTCGCCCTCGAAGGCAAGGGTCTCGCCCGCCGGGACGCGGGCCTGGAGCGCCTCCCACGCCTCGGAGTCGGCCATCCACTCGTGAATGGTCGACTCGTCGTGCAGCTTCACGCGCAGCGCCGGCACGTCCAACCGGAGCTCCTGAACCAGCGGCAGGTCGCGCGAGTGCGGTCCGACCTCGATCGTGTAGACCCCCGACTCGATGACCCAGCGGTCGTGCACCTCAGACCAGAACGAGAACGCCCGCGCGTCCAACGGCAGGGTCACGACGCGCGACTCCCCCGGCTCCAGGCGCACCTTCGCGAAGCCACGCAGCTCCCGCGGCGGACGCGGCACCGACGCCGGCGCGTTGCCGACGTAGACCTGCACCACCTCACACCCCACCCGCGAACCCTTGTTCGTCACCGTGGTCTGCACGGCCACGCGCAGGTCCCGGGACGCCGGCGTCCCGGTCACCTTCACCACCAGCTTGTCGTAGCTGAACATCGTGTAGCCCAGACCGAACCCGAACGGGAACGCCACCTCGCGGTCGGTCGCATCGAACCCGCGGTAGCCGACGAACACGCCCTCGCCGTAGGTCACGAAGCCCGGCTCCCCGGGGAACATCAGTGCCGACGGGTGGTCGCCCAGCCGCACGGCGAGGGTCTCGGCCAACCGCCCGGACGGTTCGGCATCCCCCACCAGGACGTCGGCCAGCGCCAACGCACCCGCCTGGCCGCCCAACCAGCCCTCGATCAGGGCGTTCGCCTGCTCCAGCCACGGCGACACCTCGACCGCCGAGCCGTTGCTGAGCACCACCACGATCGGCTTGCCCACCTCGGTGAGCGCGGTCAGCAGGGCGAGCTGGTTGTCGGGCAGGCGCAGGTGGGTGCGGTCGACGCCCTCGGTCTCCTCGGCGTCGGGCAGGCCCAGGCACGCCACCACCACATCGGACGCCTCGGCCGCGGCCACGGCCTCGTCCACCAGGTCGTCGTCGAACTCCCCCGACAGCAGGAAGCCGGGCGCGAACGCCGTCCGGCGCCGAGCGCCCAGTGTGTCGACCAGCCGCTCCACCTTCGTGGCGTTGACCTTCGAGGAGCCGCCGCCCTGGAACCGGGGCGTCCGGGCGAACTCGCCGACGATCGCCACCCGCACCCTGTCCCCCAGCGGCAGGACGCCGTCGTTGGCCAGCAGCACCATCGACTCCTGGGCGGCCTCGCGCGCGAGGTGGTGGTGGGCGGCGGCGTCCACGGGCTCGGCCGAGCGGACGGCGTCCACCGCCCGCAGCGTGAGCGCGAGGATGCGCGCGGCACCCAGCTCCAGCAACTCGCGGCTGAGCTCACCGGACTCGACGGCCGCGACGATCTCGGCGTCGGAGTTGCCCAACTCGTGCGGCATCTCGAGGTCGAGCCCGGCGGCCAGCGCCTCGACGCGGTCGTAGACGGCACCCCAGTCGCTGACGACGGCGCCGTCGTACTCCCAGTCGCCGCGGAGCACATCGGTGAGCAGCCACGGGTCCTGCGAGACGAGCGTGCCGTTGAGCCGGTTGTAGGAGCACATCACCAGCCACGGGTGCGCCGACGTGACGACCTTCTCGAAGGCCGGCAGGTAGATCTCGCGCAGCGCGCGCTCGCTGACGCGCACGTCGACGCGCGAGCGGTCGGTCTCCTGGTTGTTGGCGGCGAAGTGCTTCACGCACCCGCCCACGCCCTCGGACTGCAGCCCGTAGACCATCGCGGACGCCAGCGTCCCGGCCAGCAGCGGATCCTCGCTGAAGTACTCGAAGTTGCGCCCGCACAGCGGCGAGCGCTTGATGTTGACGCCCGGGCCGAGCACGACGTCGACCCCTTGCTCGAACGCCTCGCGCCCCAGCGCCTGCCCCACCCGCTTCAGCAGGGCCGGGTTCCACGACGACGCCAGCCCGACCGCGGGCGGGAAGCAGGTCGCGGGGATCGACTCCCCGAGTGAGACGCCCTTCTCCACGCGCAGTCCGTGCGGCCCGTCGGCCACCCGCACCCGCCGGACGCCCAACCGCTCGACCCCGCTGGTGTGCCAGGTCCCATCGCCGCAGACGAGCTGCGCGAGTTCCTCGGTGGTGGCCTGGGTGATGATGTCGTCGACGTCGAAGGACATGGGCTCATCGTCCCACGGTTCAGCCGATCTGGGTTCCCACCAGGGTGCCGATCGCGAAGGTGATGCCCATGGCCAGGATGCCGCCGACGACGTTGCGGACGATCGCGCGGGCGACCGGGGCGTCCCCGGCCCTGGCCGACCCGAAGCCGGTCAGGAAGAGTGCGACGAGAACGGCAACGGCGGTGACCGCCACACGGGAGTCGGGCGGGGTGAGCACCATCGCCAACAGCGGGATGAGCGCGCCGGCGGCGAAGGCGAGGAGCGAGGCGATGGCGGCGTGCGTCGGCGAGGTGAGGTCGTCGGGGTCGAGGCGCAGCTCGATGTCGGCGTGCGCGGCGAGGGCGTCGTGGGCGGTGAGTTCGCGGGCGGCCTGGAGTGCTGTCTGCTCGGACAGGCCCTTCTCGCGGAGGAGCCCGGTGAGTTCGGCGAGCTCCTCGTCGGGCATGGTGTCCAGCTCGAACTGCTCCTTGGCGAGCAGCGCCCGCTCGGAGTCGCGTTGGGCCGAGACCGAGACGTACTCGCCCACCGCCATGGAGATCGCGCCGGCGACCAAGCCGGCGATGCCGGCGGTCGCGAGGGCGGCTGTGTTGGTGGTGGCGCCGGCGACGCCCATGACAAGTCC
>CALMPQ010000034.1 GCA_937872005.1 uncultured Propioniciclava sp. | reverse complement strand
CTCTCCCGTGGTGAGCCAGCCGGCGGGCAGGGGGATGTTCTCGGCGTCCCGCAGGCCGGGATCGGGCTCGGGCGCTCCATTTTTGCCCTTGACGATCGGCGCCTCCAGGTCAGCGACAGCCGCCTGCTTCACCAGTTCGCGCACGACGGGGAGCGGCGTTGCGGCGTCCACCTTCTTGATCGTGGCCGTCAGCGCGGCAGCCGTGGCGAACCGTGTCCCGACCAGTGAGGCGAAGGCGTCCGAGTCGGGCGCGTCCTTCCACGTCGCCCACGGCTTCGACGACGCCAGCGCGGCGAGGGTGTCCGTCGTGACCTCCCAGCGGCGACGCAGGGGCCGCTCGACGGTGATCCGCTGGAAGCCGAACGCTTCGTTGGTGAGCACCTTGACTCGCGGGTCGTCGGCGAACTCGTCCTGGGCGGCGCCGTAGAGTTGGGCGATCTCTGCGATGGCGTCGGGGCTAAGTTCCTTGCGCTTGTCACCGAGCGACTTGCGCATCTTCGTACCGGACTCGCGGGCGTCGATGAGCCGGACGAGCCCGAGGTCGGCGTCCGTCTTGTTGTTGGTGAGGATCCACACGTAGGTGGAGATGCCGGTGTTGTAGAACATCTGGTCGGGCAGGGCCACGATGCCTTCCAGCCAGTCGTTCTCGAAGATCCAGCGGCGGATCTCGGACTCGCCGGAACCAGCGGCGCCGGAGAACAGCGGCGAGCCGGATAGCACGATCGCCACCCGCGACCCCGACCCGGTTGGCTTCATCTTCGACAGCATGTGTTGCAGGAACAGCAGCGAGCCGTCGGAGACGCGCGGCAGGCCGGCGCCGAACCGGCCCTTCTCGCCGAGCTTCTCGTGCTCGTCCCGGATCGGAGCGGCGTAGGCCTTCCAGTCCACCCCGTAGGGCGGGTTGGCGAGGATGAAGTCGAACGTGCGCGTGCTGAACGCGTCGTTGGTGAGGGTGTTGCCGTTGCGCATGTGACCCGGGTCGATGTCCTGGATCATCAGGTCCGACTGCGCGATGGCCCACGTCTCGTCGTTGAGTTCCTGACCGAACACGTTCACGATCGCCCGGTCGTTCATGTGCTTGATCTGGTGCATCGCACCCATGAGCATGCCGCCGGTGCCGGCGGCCGGGTCGTACACCGTCCGCACCGGGATGGGGTTGTCGGTGAGTTCCTTGGTTGTCGGTCCGGTCAGCAGCAGGTGGACCATCAGCTTGATCACCTCGCGGGGCGTGTAGTGCTCACCGGCGGTTTCGTTGCTCATCTCGGAGAACTTCCGCAGCAGCTCTTCGAAGATGTAGCCCATCGACTCGTTCGACACCACCGCCGGACGCAGGTCGAGGTCGGCGAAGTCAGCCAGCACCGCATACAGCAACCCGGCGCGATCGAGCCGGGCGATCTTGTCGTCGAAGTTGTACGCCTCCATCACCCGGTAGGCGTCCGGCGACAGCTTGCGGATGTACGTGGCGAGGTTGTCGGCCAGGTTCTTGTCGTCGTTCAGCAGGGTCGCGAACGTCCACGGGGCGGTGTTGTAGAAGCGATGCCCGGAAGCCTTCTTCAGCAGGGCGTCCTCGCCCTCCCCGATGGTGGTGAACCCCTTGGCCCGGGCGAGGACGGCGTCCTTGGTGGGGGCCAGCACGGCGTCCATGCGACGCAGCACCAGCAGTGGCAGCATCACCGAGCCGTACTCGTGCTGCTTGAACGTGCCGCGGAGCTTGTCGGCCACCTTCCACACGAACGCAACTTTGTCCTGGAACCCCTGCGGCGCCATTGCCTCCCTCTCCGATCGGCTTCGAGCCTCACCCTAACCTCGGAGGGCCTGGCTCGGGCGAGCTGTCGAAACCCGCGAAACGCGTAGGCGTAATGACCGTCGGCATCGCATTGGAACAGAAGCTGGTCGCCACCCTGCACTCCCCACGTCTAACCGTGTGATTCCCCTCTTCGTGACTCAGTTGGGCGGTCAGCCATGTAAGGACCCAGGTGAGTTGTCGGAGGCGAGCGACGCCCCTCCTCGCCTCGTTCCTCGGGGGACGTCTGTGGCCCCGATTCCCCGCGCAAGCGTTTGGCGGTCGGCGTGGCGGTTGAACGCGATGATGCGCTCGGCGCTGCGCAGCCAGCACCCCGAGGCCCACGGACCCGTCGCCGACCCCCGCCCCAGCCTCGTCGGGTGGTTGGGCCGGGACTACGTTGCGATTGAGGTGCCGTGGACGGAGACAGCGTCCGTCAGTTGGTGGACGGCGCTTGTGACCGCTGCGAGGACGGATGGGTCTGCGTTGGTGAAGCGTTGGGCCGCAGACTGCACCTGGGCGGCGATGTGCCGCCAGGTCGTCCAGCGGACGTGCTGCCTGGGGACGGGTCTACGCCAGCGGCGGTGAGGGCTGGCGCTCCCAGTTCGATGGCGTCGTTGAGGGAGAGCCGGCCGTGACCTCGGACGAGGAGGGGCGGGGGAGTCCCCAAGACCAAGAGGAGGATGGCGCACCTGCCAGCCGCATTGTCGCGCGTGGTGACGATCTCCTTGGCGAGTTGGTGCGGCGCGAAAGCTGCTCGGGTTGCGGGTGCTTAGGCTTCGACGAGCACGTAGAGCTTGTCGGAGGCCAGTAGTGCGTCGGGCTGACCCGGACGCGGCCGCAGTTGGTGGTGAGGTCGCCCGGCAGGGTGCTCACCGTGAGGGCTTCGGCCTCCTCGGCCATCGTGCTGGACTGTCCGGGGCTGCCGCCTTGGAGTCCCCTAAGGACGGGGG
Organism: uncultured Propioniciclava sp.; assembly: GCA_937872005.1. Lineage (GTDB taxonomy): Bacteria > Actinomycetota > Actinomycetes > Propionibacteriales > Propionibacteriaceae > Propioniciclava. Next base: position 373 of record CALMPQ010000034.1, on the reverse strand, counting down.
CGAGGAAGGGCTGGCGTGGCAGCAGGTCCAACGCTTGGAACACCTCGGTCGTGACGACGTTCTCTAGGCCGATGCCGCCGTCGCGGTACTTGCGCGCGTTGCCTTCCCACGAGATCTCATCGAGGAGCTGGCGGATGTGGCTCGACATGGGGTCACCGTAGACGTCCTGCTGCAAGCGCGTGGCCTGGTTCTTGGGTCATGCTCGCTCGTTGCCTCCGCCGGCCATCAGGAACGATCTCGAGGTACCACCGTCAGCACCAGGTCCGACCGACGACCTCGATGCTGACGATCGCGGCGTTCGGGGCGGCCCCGGCCTCTCACCGGCCAGCCACCCAGGACCGCGATCCGCCACGATCGCTGGATCGATCCTGAT
>CALMPQ010000033.1 GCA_937872005.1 uncultured Propioniciclava sp. | reverse complement strand
ACCGGCCGAACCCCCCACGATGACGAGGCGTTCGGGGTCGTAGCCGAGTTCGTCGGCGTGGGCGGCCATCCACTGCAGTCCGGCGAAGCAGTCGCGGGACTGGGCCGGGTGCGGGTCCTCGGGCGCCTTGCGGTAGCCGGTCGACACGACGACCGCGCCGACCTGTGCGGCGTAGGTGGCGGCCATCGCGTCCTCGCCGTCGATGGAACCCATGATCATGCCGCCGCCATGGATGAAGAAGATGCCCGGCAGCTTCTCCCCGGACGCCGCCCCCACCGGCCGGTACACGCGCACGGGCACGTCGGGGTCATTGTCCAGGCCGGGGGCGATCCGGTCCTCGCGCGAGACCGACTGGTCGGGGCCGCCGGCGGCCTCGACCGCGGCGGCGTTGAGCTGGGCCGACGCCTCGCGTCGGGCCACGATGTCGGCGATGCCGTTGAAGCCACCGGGCAGGAAGCCGAGGAAGGCCTCCAGCGCAGTGCGGGACTCCGGGTCGATCCGGTCGTGCTGGGTGCTCATCTCGAGGTCTCCTCCGTTGGACGCCGCGGGTGGCGCCATCCTGCCGCGCCGCTCCCCGAAAGAGAAGACCTCAACTCGTCATTCAGACGCTTCCCACGTGTGCGGGACGATCGCGTCCACGCTCACCCCCGAGACGAGGCAGCGGTCCTTGCGGTTGCGCGTGAGCGCCTGGGTCCAGGTCACGAAGCCGCCGTCGCCGACCTCGGTCGGCTCCTCCCCGTCCACGAGGAACCGGAACGCGGCCGTCGTGTAGGGATTGCGCCACGGGCGCCGCTCGTCGTCGGAGCCCTCGACGACGATGACGCCATCGCGGGTGCCGCGCGACTCGAGCAGGCCGGCCAGGGTGGCATCCCACACGGTGAGCTCGATGCGGCCGCGCGGGATGACCGTCCCCATGATCTCGCGCCAGTAGTCGAGGTGCAGGTCGAGCAGGTCGGCCTCGGTGCTCAGCCCGCCGCCGTCCGGGGCGCTCGAGACGAGCGAGAACCGCAGTTCGTGTGAGGACTCCTCGCTCTGGTCCCACGCGTGGGTGCACCGGGCGTGGGTGGCCAAGTGCACCCGGGAATGCCCGTTCCGACGCCGCCGGGACGCCTCCAGCGCCAGCCCGTGCGCCGGGTCGGCCAGCACCTCCGTGCCGCGCATGGTGGTGATCACGCGGTTCTGCCCACGACCCCCCAGGTGGACGCCCGACCCGAGCGCCGTCAACTGGCTCAGGGTCACACCCACGAACTCCTGCGGGACGGGTTCCCACAGCTTCGTCGTGATCGGCATCGCCTCGCGTGGATCGAGCAGGCTCGGCATGAGCAGCCGATCCTCACGCCACCGCTTGATGAGGTCGGCCGGAGTCTGGTCGGCGGCGCGGGAGCGCGCCACGTCGGCCAGGATCGTACGCAGTTCGACGGGATTGAGCGACCTCAGGAGCGCTTCTCGTGCATGGACGCCGATGCGTCGCCACACCTTTGTGGACGCCGCGGTTCCACTCATGGGCCAACCTCTCCCTGACGTTTCCGTCAAATCCTTCGGGCCTGACCCGCCGATTGAACCACATCGCGAGAGAAAGTTCGTACCGGCTCCCTGTTGGTGGGAGGGATCTGCACCGCTGCCCCAGCGCCGAGAGCCCGCCTTCCCAGCGCCGAGAGCCCGTGCACCTGAGAAGTGTCACCCGGCCCTCGTACGGTGTGGGCATGGCGAGAACTGCGATCCCGGGTGTGGGGCGTCCGGTGCGCCGGATGGAAGCCCGTCGGGACGCGGAGTGGGACCCGAAACTGTGGCCCTGGCGGATCCCGGCGGTCGCCGCGATGTTGGCCGACGGCATCGATTTCGGGCAGGCGACCGTGCTGGTCGGCGAGAACGGGTCGGGCAAGTCGACGATCCTCGAGGCGCTCGCCGAGGCGTACGGGCTCAACCCCGAGGGTGGCTCGACCGGGGCCCGATTCAGCACCAGCCGCACAGAGTCCCCCTTGTCCGAGGCGGTTCAGCTCGTCCGCGGGGCAGGTGCGAGCCGGGGCGGTTACTTCCTGCGCGCCGAGACGATGCACGGGCTGTTCTCCTACTTGGCCAGCAACGGCGCATCGTTCCACCACCTCAGCCACGGGGAATCGTTCCGGGCGATCCTGGAGGACAAGACGACCTACCGCGGGGGCGTCCGCCCCGGGCTCTACCTGCTCGACGAGCCCGAGTCGGCCCTGTCGTTCACGTCCAGCCTCCATGCACTGGCGACGCTGGTCGACCTGATGTCCAACCCCGGCGTCCAGATCGTGATGGCGACGCACTCACCGATGTTGTCGGCCCTGCCGGGGGCGACAATCCTGCAGTTGAGCGGGTCCGGCATCGCGCCGTGCCCGTGGGAGGACCTCGACCTCGTCATCAACGAGCGCTACTTCCTGGCCGATCCGCAACGATTCCTGCGGCACCTGGCCTGACCGCCGACAGCCCGTCTTCCGGACGCCGACAGCCTGCGTTGTGCACAGCCCACCGCGTGCCGGGTGGTGCGGTTGTCCACAGGCGCCACGATTGGGTGCGCCAAAACCGCTCGGCCTGCCCATAACAGAGGGCATGGAACCCTTGGAGCAACCCCACACGCGCATGAAACTCCACCGCAGCGTGTTCATCACCAATCCGCCCGACGACGAGCGAGCCCTGCACGTCGAACGCATGCACGCCGCCGTGCCTTCACTTGGCCCCGGCAGCTACTTCTGTCGGACCTCCGCGTCCCTCGTGCACGGCTTGCCCCTGTGGTTTGCCAATCTTGACCTCGTCCACGTGGTGCGCACGCAGGGAGGGCATGGCGGGTTGAGCCCGTGGATCCACGCGTACACCACCCCCAAGACGCTACCTGCGACCACGCTCATCGACGGTTTTCGGGTCACCACCCTCGAGCGCACCGCTGCCGACGTCATGCGCACGCTCACGTTCGGCCCCACCCTGGCCGTGGCGGACGCCGTCCTCCGGATCGGCGGATCCCGCTCGGCGCTCCTCAAGGAAGTCGAGAAGGGCCGGGGCTGCCGCCACTGCACCGAGGCGGTGTTGCGAGCGGATCCCTTGAGCGAGTCCCCCTACGAATCGTGGGCGCGGGCGATCATGCTGCAGAACCAGATCCCCCTGCCCAAGCTCCAGGTCGAGTTCTTCGACCACGTGGGTTTCATCGGGCGCGTCGA
>CALMPQ010000032.1 GCA_937872005.1 uncultured Propioniciclava sp. | reverse complement strand
CGGCGTCGACCTGTACGTGGGTGGCGTCGAGCACGCCGTGTTGCACCTGCTGTACGCGCGGTTCTGGCACAAGGTGCTGTTCGATCTGGGTCACGTGAGCTCGTCGGAGCCGTTCCGCCGCCTGTTCAACCAGGGCTACATCCAGGCGTTCGCGTTCCGCGACGACCGGGGCCAGCCGGTGCCGGCGTCCGAGGTGGTCGAGGTGGCGGCGTCCGACGGTTCGGGCGAGGTGAGCTATGAGTGGCAGGGCCAGCCCGTCACCCGTGAGTACGGGAAGATGGGCAAGTCGCTGAAGAACGTGACGACCCCCGACGAGATGTACGCCGCGTACGGCGCCGACACGTTCCGCGTGTACGAGATGTCGATGGGGCCCCTCGACGTGTCGCGGCCGTGGGAGACCCGCGCGGTCGTCGGCTCGCAGCGATTCCTGCAGCGGCTGTGGCGGCTGGTGGTGTCGGAGCACGACGGGTCGGTGACGGTGGTTAACGAGCCGGTGACAGCCGAGGTGGCCACCGCGATCGCCCAGGCGGCCGAGGGGGTGCGCGACGACTACGAGCACCTGCGGTTCAACACGGCGGTGTCGAAGCTGATCGCGCTGGCCAACACCCTGACCAAGCTGGACGCCGTGCCCCGCGAGGCCGCCGAGGCGCTGGTGCTGATGACCGCGCCCGTGGCGCCGCACATCGCCGAGGAGCTGTGGGCCCGGCTGGGGCACTCGGGGTCGCTGGCGTTCGAGCCGTTCCCGGAGGCGGACCAGTCGCTGCTGGTGCAGGCCACCGTGACGTGCGTGGTGCAGGTGCAGGGCAAGGTGCGCGACCGGCTCGAGGTGCCGGCCGATGTGTCGGAGGCCGACCTGGAGGCGCTGGCCTTGGCTTCGCCGAAGATCGCCGCCCTGCTGGAGGGCAAGACGATCCGCAAGGTGATCGTGCGCGCCCCGAACCTGGTCAACATCGTCGCGGGCTGACCCGCGTCAGGAAAGCTCGACGTCGACGACGCTGCGCCCACTGATCGGCTGGGCCAGCAGGTCGGCCAGCTCGTCGACGCCGATCCGGGACGCCGTGGCCCCGGCTCCCTGCGCTGCCGCGACGACGTCGAGCACCTGCGGGGTGCTGAAGAACCGCCGGAACATCGTTGGTTCGGCCGCGGCGTGCTCGAGCGACCCGAAGATGCCCCCGCCGTGGTCGTTGAGCACGACGACCTGGAGGTCGACGTCAGGTTCGTCCTCGCCGCGGAGGAGGCCGCCGATGTCGTGGGCGAAGCTCAGGTCACCGAGCACGACGCGCACCGGCTCGCCGAGCCCGGTCGCGAGGCCGTGGGCGGTCGAGACGAGGCCGTCGATGCCGGCCAACCCGCGGTTGGCGACGACCTTCGCCCCGCGGGCTGCCCCCGGGGTGATGGTGTCGAAGGCCCGCACGGTGTTCGACGAGCCGAGCAGCAGCCAGTCGTCGGTGTCCCAGAGGGCGAGCGCGGCCTCCTGCAGGGGGCTCGGGTCGAGCGCGACGGCGGCGTCGGCGTCCCGCCAACGCTGGAGCCACGCGCGGTCGGACGCCGCGGGCCCGGCCACCGCGATCGCATCGGTGACCAGGGAGGCGGCGCCGGCGACGTCGGTCCAACGGGCGGTGGGGGAGACGACGACGACCTCGACGTCGCGGCGGGCGAGCAACGCCGAGATGGGCCGGCTCAGTGTGGGATGACCGAACACCACGACGCGATCGGCATCGGCGGCGAGCCCCCCGGCGAGCAGGTGCAGGTAGTGCACGATCGCGCCGTTGGTTCGGGCGCCGGAGGAGGGCTCGGCGAGCAGGGGCCAGCCCGCCTCGCCAGCGAGCCGGGCGGCGTCGGGGCCGGCGCCGTCACCGGCGACCACGAGCGTGCGGACGCCTGAAGGCAGGCTCTCGGCGGCCGGAACACGGGCTGTCGGCGCAAGGCGCACAGGGGCGGGCAGGTCACCGGGTGTCCACGGGGCGTCGGGAACCAACGGTTCGGCGAACGACACGTTCAGGTGGACCGGTCCCGGATCGCGCGTCAGGCTGCCCAACGCTGCGGCCACGAGCCGGGCGACATGGCCGCGCACCGCGGACGGGTTCGCCCGGGCCGGCAGTTCGGCGATGGCACGGGGTGCGTCTGCGAAGATCCCGGTCTGGATGGTCGTCTGGTTGGCCCCCGTGCGGTGCCACTCGTGCGGACGGTCGGCGCTGATCACCAGCAGCGGCACCCCGGCGTGCGACGCCTCCAGCACCGCGGGGTGCAGGTTCGCCACCGCGGTGCCCGAGGTGGTCACGATCGCCACCACCCGCGGTTCGCCGCGGATCGCCCCCGCCTTGGCGAGGCCCAGAGCGAAGAAGCCGGCGGTCCGCTCGTCGACGCGTACATGGGCGCGCAGCCAACCCAGGCCCTCGGCGTCCGCGAGCGCGTAGGCGAGGGGCGCCGAACGCGACCCGGGGGCGATCACGACATCGCGCACCCCGTGCGCGGCCAGTTGGGTGACCAGCTCTTGCGCCATCGCGGTGGAACTCATGCCAGCACCTCCCGTAGGTCGACGCCGGCGAGCTGGGCCACGCGGTCGAGGCGGTCCAACCACGCCCGCTCGACCTCGGGGGGCGCTGCGACCACGGCGTCCGGAACCACCCGCCCCACCGGCAGCGAGCCGTCCACGGGGAGCAGCGGCGTCGAGGTGACGTCGTGGCGCAGGAGGGCGACGGTGGAGAGCCCGGCAGCGTTGGTGTTCGGGAGCGCGGCCGCCAGCGCCACCCCGGCGGCGATGCCCACGGACGACTCCAGCGCCGAGGACACGGTGATCGGCAACCCGAGCTCGTCAGCCAGCGCCAGACAGGCGCGAACGCCCCCCAACGGCTGCACCTTGAGCACGATCACGTCGGCCGCCTCGGCGCGCACGACCGCGTGCGGGTCGGAGGCCCGCCGGATCGACTCGTCCGCCGCGATCGGCACGGTCACGGCCCGACGAACCCGGGCCAGGTCGGGCACGGACGCGCACGGCTGCTCGGCGTACTCCAACCCGTCGGCGGCGCGGTCGAGCCGCGGCAGTGCATCGATGGCCTCCTCGACGGTCCAGGCGCCGTTCGCGTCGACCCGGATCGCACCGCCCGGGCCGAGGGCGTCCCGCACGGCGGCGACCCGGGCGAGGTCGTCGCCGAGTGACTGCCCTGCTTGGGCCACCTTGACCTTCACCGTCGCGCACCCGGACGCCGCCACGATCTCGGCCGCGCGCTGCGGCCCGACCGCGGGCACGGTCGCGTTCACGGGGGCTGTGGCGCGCACCGGCTCAGGGAACGGGAGCGTCGCCGCCTCCACCGCGGCGCGCAGCCACGGCACACACTCGGCGTCGGAGTAGTCCCAGAACGGGGAGAACTCGCCCCACCCGGCGGGACCCCGCAGCAGCACGCCGTCGCGCACGTCGAGGTTGCGGAAGCGATCGGTCAGCGGGGTGGAGTAGACGATCACGGCCGGTCCACGGGGGAGAGGGCCTCGTACATCGGCAGGAACTTGCGCGCGGTCTCGGCGAGCTCGTCGCTCGGCACCGACCCCGCGACGATGCCGCCGCCGGCGAACAGTCGAATGCTGCGCCCGTCGCGGGAGACCTGGCCGCAGCGCAGGGCGATGGCGAACTCGCCGTTGCCGTCGGCGTCCAGCCAGCCGACGGGGCCGGCATAGCGGCCGCGGTCGAAGCCCTCGAGCTCGGCGATCACCCGGAACGCCACATCAGTCGGGGTGCCGCACACGGCGGCGCTCGGGTGCACCAGGCCGGCGAGGACGAGCGCGGAGTGGGGCTCGTCGAGCGTCCCGGTGATGTCGGTGGCCAGGTGCATGATGCGCGGCAGCCGTTTGACCTGCGGGTCGCGCGTGGCCACCTCGGCGACCGACGCCAACCGCTCGGCCACCGACCGGGCCGCGAGGGCGTGCTCGGCGTGGTCCTTGGCGGAGGCGGCCAAGCGGGTCGCGGTCACGTCGTCGGCGTGCACGTCCCCGGTCACGGGCGCCGAGCCGGCCAGGACCTGGGAGCGCACGGCGCGCCCCTGGGTGGCGATCAACATCTCGGGGGACGAGCCGACCAGGCCGTCCACGTGGAACGTCCAGCTGGCGGTGTTCGCCTGTTGCAGCCGGGCGACGAGGGCCGGCACGTCGAGGGGCTCGGGGGCGTCGGCGACGAGGTCGCGGGCGATGACGACCTTCTCCACCTCGCCGGTGCGGATCCGTTCGACAGCCGCCGCGACCGCGTCGCGGTAGCGCTGGCGGGTGAGTTGGCCGGGGAGCAGGTCGAGTTCCTCGAACTCGCAGGGTTCGGTCGGCTCCGGCAGCACGCCGTGCGCCGAGGGCT
>CALMPQ010000031.1 GCA_937872005.1 uncultured Propioniciclava sp. | reverse complement strand
GCCCTCGACCCGCGCGTCCCCGCCGGCGACCCGATGACCGCCTGGGACCGCCGTCGCGCCGAGTACCGCCTCGTCAACCCCGCCAACCGTCGGCACCTGACCGTGATCGTCGTCGGCACCGGCCTGGCCGGGGCGGGCGCGGCCGCCGCGCTGGGCGAGCTCGGCTACCAGGTCGAGTGCTTCACGTTCCACGATGCGCCGCGCCGCGCGCACAGCGTCGCCGCGCAGGGCGGCATCAACGCCCCCCGGGCCCGCAAGGTCGACGGCGACTCGATCCGCCGGTTCGTCACCGACACGGTCAAGGGCGGCGACTTCCGCGGACGCGAGGCCGACGTCGTGCGCCTGGCCACCGAGTCGGTGCGGGTCATCGACCACCTGCAGGCGATCGGCGCACCGTTCGCCCGCGAGTACGGGGGCCAGCTCGCCACCCGCAGCTTCGGCGGCGTGCAGGTGTCGCGCACCTACTACACGCGCGGCCAGACCGGTCAGCAACTGCAGGTCGCGGCGTCCCAGGCGTTGCTGCGCCAAGTGGCGCGGGGCACGGTGCGGCTGCACACCCGCACCGAGATGCTCGACCTCGTCGTCGCCGACGGGCGGGCCCAGGGCATCGTGACCCGGGACCTGGCGACCGGGGCGATCGGCGTCCACACCGGTCATGCGGTGGTGCTGGCGACCGGCGGGTACGGGTCGGTCTACTTCCACTCGACCCTCGCCGTGAACTCGAACGCCACCGCGACGTGGCGCGCGCACCGGCGGGGCGCGTTGTTCGGCAGCCCGAGCTTCGTGCAGTTCCACCCGACGGCGCTGCCCGTGAGTTCGCAGTGGCAGAGCAAGACCACGCTGATGAGCGAGTCGCTGCGCAACGACGGCCGCATCTGGGTGCCGGCGCGCGCCGGCGACGAGCGCGCGCCGAACGACATCCCCGAAGCCGAGCGCGACTACTACCTCGAGCGCCGCTACCCGGCCTACGGCAACCTGACGCCTCGCGACATCGCGTCGCGTGCGGCGCGCACCGAGATCGTCGCCGGGCGCGGAGTCGGGCCGCTGCGCAACTCGGTCTACCTCGACTTCGCCGACGCCCTGGCCCGACTCGGCCGCGACACCATCGCCGAGCGCTACGGCAACCTCTTCGCGATGTACACCGACGTCACCGGCGAGGACCCCTACCGTCAACCGATGCGCATCGCGCCCGGCGCGCACTTCACGATGGGTGGGCTCTGGTCCGACTACGACCAGATGACGACGGTGCCGGGCCTCTTCGTCGGCGGCGAGGCCGGCTCGAACTACCACGGCGCCAACCGGCTCGGCGCGAACTCCCTGCTCAGCGCCTGCGTCGACGGGTGGTTCACGCTCCCGTTCTCGGTGCCGAACTGGCTGGCCCCGCTCGTCGGGACGCCCCCGCTCGACCCGGGTGCCCCCCAGGCTCTCGCCGCACTGGACGCCGTCCAGCAGCGCACGACCCACCTGCTGGAGAACGAGGGGGAGCGGCGCCCGACGTGGTTCCACCGGCGGCTGGGCGAGATCCTCCACGACGGGTGCGGCGTCTCCCGCTCGGAGGAGGGGCTCCGCGCGGCGCTGGAGCAGGTGCGGGCGCTGGGTGCCGAGTTCTGGGCCGACGTGAAGGTCGCCGGGCCGGGCGATCGCCTCAACCAGGAGCTCGAGCGGGCCGGCCGGGTGGCCGACTTCCTCGAGCTGGCCGAGCTCATGGTGCTGGATGCGCTCGACCGCACCGAGTCGTGCGGGGCGCACTTCCGCGAGGAGTACGCCACCGACCTGGGCGAGGCCCGCCGCGACGACGAGGCCTGGTGCAACGCGTCGGCTTGGGAGACGACCCCGACGGGGGAGCACGTGCGGCACACCGAGCCCCTCTCCTTCGACTTCGTGCCGCTGGCCGAGAGGGACTACCGATGAGGATCGAACTCGAGGTCTGGCGCCAGGACGGCCCCCGCGAGCGGGGGCGCTTCGAGACGCACGTGGTCGACGACGCGACCCCCGAGATGAGCCTGCTCGAGCTGCTCGACCGGCTCAACGACCAGCTCGCCGAGTCGGGTGAGGAGCCGATCCAGTTCGAGTCCGACTGCCGCGAGGGCGCCTGCGGGGCCTGCGGGGTGACCGTCAACGACGTGCCCCACGGACCCGTGCCGAAGACGCCGTCGTGCCGCCAGCACCTGCGGGCGTTCGGCGCGGTGAGCCGCCTGCGCATCGAACCTCTCCGGAGCGCGGCCTACCCGGTGGTGCGAGACCTCGTCGTCGACCGCTCGGCGCTCGACCGCCTCATCCAGGCCGGCGGACACGTCGACATCATGACCGGCACCGCCCCCGACGCCGACGACGTCCTCCTCACCCATGATGACGCCGAGCTCGCCCTCGACTTCGCCGCCTGCATCGGCTGCGGCGCGTGCGTGGCCGCCTGCCCCAACGGCGCCGCCCACCTCTTCGCCGGCGCCAAGCTCGCCCACCTCGCCCTGACCCCCCATGGACGCCTCGAGCGCGGCCGGCGCGCCCTCGCCGTCGTCGACCAACTGGACGCCGAGTTCGGCCCCTGCTCCACCTACGGCGAGTGCGTCGAGGTCTGCCCGGCGGGGATCCCGCTCGCCGCGGTGGCTGCGGTGCACCGCGAGCGGCTGCGTGGGGTGTTCCGGGGGCGGGCCGACTGACCCGCCGGGCGCAACGAACCGACCCGCCGCCGCGTGGAGCAGGCATGAAGCGCACGATGATCGCCCTGCTGCTCGGGGCCTTCGGCCTGGTCGGCTGCTCGACGTACTCCGGGACGCCCGCCACCACGCCGTCGGCGCCGATCACCGCCCCCGGCGAGCTCCTCTGGGACGCCACCCCCTTCGACTGTGCCGCCCTGGCCGGCGAGGCCGACAAACCCGCCACCCTTCCCGACGGCGTCGGCCGCATCACCCTGTGCAACGAACCCGGCCACGAGATCGGCCAGGTCACGCCCACCGACGCGCTCATCATCGACCCCGGCGCCGTCGTGGCGGCGTACAACGCCCAGGAGCGTGCCAACCTCGCCGTGATGACCTGCACGGCAGAACTCGGCCCGGCTTACCGTCTGGTCCTGGAGTACCCCGAGGGCAGGGTCGTCCAGCTGCGGGGGGAGTTGTACGGCTGTCGTGTGGTGGGCGACAGGACCGGCGCCCCGCACGTCCTCGATGCCTTCGTCATGGGCCTGCTCGAGCAGCGCAAGGCCGCCCCCGTCACCCTCGACGACCCGATCGGGGAACCGGTCTGTGAGGCGATGGGGATGAACCCCCTCTCGTGGCTCCCCGCCACCATGGACACCACCGTTGCCGGCTACCTCTGCGCCGACGGGGCGAAAGAAGCCCGGACCATCGACGCCACGGCCTGGGAGACGATTCGCGACGACTGGGCGGCCCACGCCACCGAGGGTGGACGCACCGAGCAGGAGATGTCCTCCTGCACCCAGACCTACGCGACGACGTTGGTCGGCGCCACGGCGTCCGGTGAGCGCGTGGTCCTGCAGGGCATGTGCGGTGTCTGGGAGCACTGGCGCCCCGGTACGGACACGTCGTGGGTGTGGCGACCCGGGCCCGCGGCGTCCGCGATCATCGAGGCCGCGGGGTAACCCCTTGTAGCATGGGCAGGCCATGCCCGTAGCCGAGCCCACCATCACGTTCGACGCGAACCTGCCCATCAGCGCCGCCGTCGACGAGATCCGCGACCTCATCGAGCACAACCAGGTCGTGGTCGTCGCCGGCGAGACCGGCTCGGGCAAGACCACCCAGCTGCCCAAGATCGCCCTGCTCGCCGGACGCAAGCGCATCGGCCACACCCAGCCGCGCCGGCTCGCCGCCCGCACGGTCGCGACCCGCATCGCCGAGGAGATGGGCGTCGAGATCGGCTCCACGGTCGGCTACCAAGTGCGGTTCACCCGGCAGGCGACGAAGCAGACCAGGGTCAAGCTGATGACCGACGGCATCCTGCTCGCCGAGATCTCCCACGACCGCGACCTGCGCCACTACGACACGATCATCATCGACGAGGCCCACGAGCGCTCACTCAACATCGACTTCCTGCTCGGCTACCTCAAGCAGCTCCTGCCGCGCCGCCCCGACCTCAAGGTGATCATCACCTCGGCCACGATCGACACGACGCGCTTCTCCGAACACTTCCACGATGCCCCCATCATCGAGGTCTCCGGGCGCACCTACCCGGTCGAGCTGGTCTACGAGCCCCTCGAGAACGAGAACGACCTCGTCGAGGGCATCACCAAGGCCGTCACCCAGCTGCACGCGCTGGCCGAGGGCGACATCCTCGTCTTCTGCTCCGGCGAGCGCGAGATCCGCGACGCCGCTGAGGCGATCAACGGGCTCAAGCTGTCCCACACCGAGGTGCTGCCGCTGTATGCCCGCCTGAGCGCCGCCGAGCAGGACCGCGTCTTCAAGCCGCACACCGGCATGCGCGTCGTGCTGGCGACCAACGTCGCCGAGACGTCGCTGACCGTCCCGGGCATCCGCTACGTCGTCGACCCCGGCTTCGCGCGCATCAGCCGCTACTCGGCGCGCACCAAGGTGCAGCGCCTGCCCATCGAGGAGATCTCCCAGGCCAGCGCCAACCAGCGCGCCGGCCGGTGTGGACGCCTCGGCCCCGGCATCGCGATCCGCCTCTACTCCGAAGAGGACTTCCTCGCCCGCCCGGAGTTCACCGAGCCCGAGATCCTGCGCACCAACCTCGCCAGCGTCATCCTCCAGATGGCCGACGCCCGCCTGGGCGCGATCGAGGACTTCCCGTTCGTCGAGCCGCCCGACCGCTCCCAGGTCCGCGACGGACTGCGCCTGCTCAAGGAGCTCGGAGCCCTGGCCGAAGCCCGCCCCGGCCAGGCCGAGGGCCAGCACCTCACCCGCACCGGCAAGCTGCTGGCCAAGCTGCCCGTCGACCCCCGGCTGGGCCGCATGCTCGTCGAGGCCGGACGCCGCGGGGTCGCGTGGGACGTCCTCCCGGTGGTCGCCGCCCTGGCGATCCCCGACGTGCGGGAGCGACCCGCCGAGAAGCAGGCCGAGGCCGACGCGCTGCACCGACGCTTCTGGTCCGAGGACGGCGCCGCCAACGCCGCCCGCGGCGAGGCGCACGGAGACCGCGACGCGTCCGACATCGCCGCGACCTGGCGCCTGTGGGATTACCTCCGCCACCAGCGCAACGAGCTCTCGGGCAACGCGTTCCGCCGGATGTGCCGCGACGAGTACCTCAACTTCCTGCGCATCCGCGA